>CAVKTI010000001.1:0-99493 GCA_963659365.1 Acutalibacteraceae bacterium
TTGTTTTTGAGATAAAAGTCCTACCTTTGTTGCATGAACAATCAAGGACTATTAGTATTGGCGCAGTTAATTCATTCTACCATCGGAATTTTTTTTTGATTTTTGAAGTTGCATAGAAGAATTGTCGTTTATTCCAAAAACACCGTCAAAGATGCCGCAAGGCTGTCGCTGGCGCGTTGGTACGACAAAGTTGACAACTCCGGATTCAAGAGTTTCAATGTCATTGCCGCTACGCTGTACGAGCATTACGACGAGGTTTTGACTTCTTCCTTTTCAAACTCACAAAGTTATACGCCTAATCCACAAGATTTATAGGGTGAGCCAACCTCTCACCTATAACCTTTCATTGTCAATTGTTTTAGCCCTATTTTCTCTCCCTGCTGCGCCAGCAGATAGGGGGAGTAGTCACGCCAGTGGGGGGGGGAGAAGATCAAAGCCACAAATAACCAAATAAACATAGAAACAGCGCGCAGCGCGAGAAACACAGAAACTTAGAAACAAAAATTGCGATAGCAATTTTGAGAAACTAGAAAAAAATCACTTTTTGCAGTTCGCACAAAAATCATTAACTTTGCATTTTGATGAAATCAGAAAAAAACGAAAAATAGTATGAAACAGTTCAAACGGACACTCATTACATCGGCCTTGCCCTACGCCAACGGCCCTGTGCATATCGGACATTTGGCGGGCGTTTACATTCCTGCCGACATCTACGCACGCTACCTGCGCCTGAAGGGCGAAGAGGTGCTTTTCATCGGCGGCAGCGACGAACACGGCGTGCCTATCACCATACGCGCTAAAAAAGAGGGCATCACGCCGCAAGATGTGGTCGATCGCTACCACAAACTGATAAAAGAGTCGTTCGAGGAGTTTGGCATATCGTTCGATATCTATTCGCGCACCACATCGGCCACGCACGCTAAAATGGCGTCTGATTTTTTCAAAACGCTCTACGACAAGGGTGAATTTATCGAAAAAACATCGGAACAATACTACGACGAGGAGGCACACCAGTTCCTTGCCGACCGCTACATTACGGGCGAATGTCCGCACTGCCACGCGCAAGGTGCCTACGGCGATCAGTGCGAAAAATGCGGCACATCGCTCGCTCCGACCGAACTGATAAACCCAAAATCGGCCATCAGCGGCAGCAAACCTGTGATGCGCACCACAAAACATTGGTACTTGCCGCTCGACAAACACGAAGCGTGGCTGCGCCAGTGGATTTTGGAGCAGCACAAAGAGTGGCGACCAAATGTTTACGGTCAGTGCAAAAGTTGGCTCGACCTTGGGCTGCAACCGCGCGCCGTGAGCCGCGACCTCGACTGGGGCATTCCGCTGCCCATTCCCAACGCCGAAGGCAAAGTACTCTATGTTTGGTTCGATGCGCCCATCGGCTACATCAGCAACACCAAAGAGTTGTGCGACGCGCACCCCGAACACGGTCGCTGGGAGACATGGTGGAAAGACCCCGAAACGCGCCTCATTCACTTCATCGGCAAGGACAATATAGTGTTCCACTGCATCGTTTTCCCCGCCATGCTCAAAGCCGAAGGCAGTTACATTCTGCCCGACAATGTGCCGAGCAACGAGTTTATGAACCTCGAAGGCGACAAAATTTCGACCTCGCGCAACTGGGCGGTTTGGCTCAACGAATATCTTGTCGATTTTCAGGGGAAACAAGATGTGCTGCGCTATGTGCTAACTGCCAATGCGCCCGAAACCAAGGACAACGACTTCACTTGGCGCGATTTTCAGACACGCAACAACAGCGAATTGGTGGCGATTTACGGCAATTTTGTGAACCGTGCATTGGTGCTGACACAAAAATACTTCGATGGCCGCGTGCCTGCTCTTGGCACGCTCACCGACTACGACCACGAAACGCTGCACGAACTCGCCGCCGCCAAAGAGCGTATGGAGCAACTGCTCGACGCGTTCAAATTCCGCGATGCGCAAAAAGAGGCGATGAACCTTGCACGCATCGGCAACAAATACTTGGCCGACACCGAGCCGTGGAAATTGGCCAAAACCGATATGCAGCGCACCGCTACCATCTTGCACATCGGGCTGCAAATTGCTGCCAATTTGGCCATCGCTTTCGAGCCGTTTTTGCCATTCTCGAGCAAAAAATTGCGCCAAATGCTGAATATGACGACTTGCCGCTGGAGCGATTTGGGGCGCACCGACCTACTGCAAACAGGCGCATCGCTCGGCACAGTGGAACTGCTGTTCGAAAAAATCGACGATGCCGCCATCGAAGCGCAACTGCAAAAACTGGCCGATAGCAAAAAGCAGAACCAACTGAATGCATGGCAGCCCGCCGACATCAAAGCCAACACCAATATCGACGAGTTCGACAAAGCCGACATACGCGTGGGTACTGTGCTGGAGTGCCAAAAAGTACCCAAAGCCGACAAACTGTTGCAGTTCAAAATTGACGATGGCATGGGCGGGCGCACCATCGTGTCGGGCATTGCGCAGAGTTACCCCGAACCCGAAAAACTGGTTGGCATGCAGGTCTGCTTCATCGCCAACTTTCCGTCACGCACGCTCAAAGGTGTTGAGAGCCAAGGCATGATACTCTCCGCCGTCGATGCCGATGGCAAATTGGTGCTTGTCCAGCCCAGCAAACCAGTGAAAAACGGCTGTCAGGTGGGCTGAAATAGAAACGGTCGTTTCGACAGATCCAACGACCAAAATAGATTCAACAACAGATAATGCGATGCCTGAACCTGTCGAAGGCAGAGCAAAAGAACAAATTTAATCCCCCCAAAAAACATTATGAAGAAGATTGTTTTTATCGTCCCATTGCTGCTTGCAAGCATGGGCATTTACGCCGCCGACTTGTGGGTTTATGGCGTAACCGTAGAGGAGTCGCACTGGAAAACCGACGATGGCAAAGGCAACCGCACAAACCTTGCGCCTACCGTGCCAGCCGTGTACACCAGCAAATTCAACCAAACAACCTATTTCACGCAGTATGGTTGGTACGATGTGAACAAACGCAGCCTGTACTACGGCGACAACCGCCTCTGTTGGGCGACGGCCGCCAGCAATATGTTGCAGTGGTGGATAGATCAAAACAAAGCCTATATCAGCGATATGGCGAACATTCCGCATGGCTGGTCCGATGTGAGCAATTACTACCGTGGCGGCAAGGAGCATACCAACCGCATTTTCGACGATTTCTGTGCTAACTTTGTGAACCAAGGCGGCAAAACCGCCAGCGGCATCTACTGGTATTTTGTGGGCGATGCGCTTGGCATGGCAATGCTCGACGAGGTTGCTCCGCTCACTGGCGCGCCTTCGTATGCCACACGCGGCGGCTATCTGACGCACCGTATGCAAACGGTCGATGGCTTGCCCACAAGCACTGTTTTGAAAAATTTGGTCGGCGTGTACGACTACAATTTCGACGAATACGATACGACGGACTATTTCAGTCTGTTCCAAACGCAACTGCTCGATGCGCTGCGCAACGAAAGTGCCGTCGGTATCAGCATTCCCGGACATGCGCTCACGGTGTGGGGCTGCGCACTAAACGACAAAGATTCGCTCACGGCGCTCTACATTTCCGATTCCGACGACGATTCGTTCAACGGCATAGTGAAATACAACATCACACGCGGCGATAACGGCGAACACACCAACTACGCCTACATCAACAACGGCACAACTACCGATGTTATCATTCGCATATCGACATTGAAGCGTGGCGCAGGTCTGTTTCGTGTGCCATCGCCCATCACCAACTTGTCCCACAGCGAGCAGGCAACCATTGTTTGGGCAGAAAATGGGCAGATACACATCAGCCAACCGCAGGCAGGCGTGGTAGAACTGTTCGCGCTGTCGGGCGAGCGATTGGCGCACGCCACTATCGGCACAGAGGGCTGTTTGGGCGCATTCGCTGCGGGCTGCTACCTTGTGCGCAACAGCAATGGAGCGGTGCAGAAAATTATCGTTGGAAGATAAATGTTTATCGCAATGGATAAAAAACTGACAAAATCGAAAAACAAAATGGTGGGCGGCGTGTGCGCTGGCATTGCCGAATATCTCGGTTGGGACACTACTTTGGTGCGCATCATCTACCTCTGCTTGTCGCTCTTTTCGGCAGGCTTTCCGGGGCTGCTGCTCTACATCATATTGAGTATTGTAATGCCACAATCAAAATAGCGGAGATTTACGCGAATAACATTGTTTTGTCTTGAAATATATACCATTCGCATTGATTCTAAAACAAAAACGACTATGAAAAAACTCGCATTCATTGGCTTGTCGCTCTGCTTGGTGCTGACAGCCGCCGCCAAAAATGCCCAACTGACCGACCACCTCGAACCGCACACTTGGTGGGCTGGTATGGCGCACTCCGAACTGCAACTGATGCTTCACGGCACCGACATTGCTTCGGCACAAATTTCGACGAAAGACAATGCGCTGCCCATTGCACGCATCGAAAAGAGCAGCAACCCGAACTACCTCTTTGTCTATATCGATACAAAAAATGTGCCAGCGGGCAACTACCAACTGATTATCAAAAAAGGTAAAAAAACGCAAACGGTGGACTATGTGCTGCAAGTGCGCGCCGCAGGTTCGGCCGAGCGGTCGAGTTTTTCGTCGGCAGATGCGTGGTACTTGCTTATGCCCGACCGTTTTGCCAATGGCGACCCCAGCAACGACAATGTGGCGGGCTGCAATCAGGGCGTGGTGCGCGGCAACTTGTACCAACGGCAAGGCGGTGATATTCAAGGAATTATCGACCACTTGGACCACATTGCCGACTGCGGATTTACGGCGGTGTGGCCTACACCAGTGCTGTCGGACAACGACACAGCATTTTCGTATCACCACTACGCCATTTCGGACTACTACCGCATCGACCCGCGCTTGGGGACAAACGAAGACTACAAACGCTTGGCCGACGAGTGCCACAAACGCGGCCTGAAACTCATCAAAGACATTGTGCCAAACCACTGCGGACGCACGCACTGGTGGGTGAACGACCTGCCCGACTCGACTTGGCTGCACCAATGGCCGACTTTCACGCGCACCAACTACAATGTGTCGATTTGGACAAACGACACCCCAAGCGACTACGACCTGACAATGCTCGAAAAAGGGTGGTTCGACACCAATATGCCCGACCTCGACCTGTCGAATCCGCTGCTGTTCGACTATCTGCGCCAAGTGTATGTCTATTGGATTGAGTACGCTGGCATCGATGGTTTGCGCGTGGACACCTATCCGTATAACGACATTTTTGTGGCGGCACGCCTGATGAACGCCCTGAACGAGGAGTATCCGAATATGAATTTTGTGGGCGAATGTTGGGTGAAAAGTCCGTCGCAAACGGCTTTCTATCAGACTGGAGCGAAAAACAAAAACGGTTTCGACAGCGGTCTGCAAAGCGTGATGGATTTCACGCTGAAAGATGTTTTCGAGTGGTCGTTCCTCGAAAAAGAGGCGTGGAACACAGGGCTGGTTCGCTTCTACAACCACTTTGCGCAGGATCTTGTCTATCCCAACAAAAACCTGATAATGAACATGTTGGACAATCACGATATGGATCGTTATGCGGCGTTGGTGGGTCGCGACCCGAAAATCTACAAAATGGGTTTGGCGGTGATTTCGACCATACGCGGCTATCCGCAACTCTACTACGGCGACGAGGTGATGATCGAGGGTAACGCTGGCACTTACGAAGAGGCGCGCCACACATTCCCCGGCGGCTGGGCCGACGACACACACAGTGCATTCGACCCTGCACAGCGCACGCCGCTCGAAAACGACATCTACAACTACACCAAAATGCTGCTCACATTCCGCAAGGGCTGCACCGCCCTGCACGACGGCGCAATGAAACAGTTTTTGCCGCACGATGGCATCTACACCTACTTCCGCTACGACAGTAACGCCTGCGTGATGGTGGTGGTGAACAACAACGACACCGACAAAACCGTCGATTTGGCGCGCTACAACGAAATGCAGATTGTTGGCCACACCGCCCACAATGTAACCGAAAACAGCGACCTTCTGCTCGAAAATCAGATAACAATTCCCGCAAAAACGGTCTGGATACTTGAGATTAAGTGAGGAGTGATGCGGCAGAGCCGCAATGACAAATTGGGTTGATAAGTTGACGAGTTGAAAAGTTGATGAGTTTAACGCATTAGTGAAGGTCTGTGAGGAAAATCAATCTTCAAATTTTCAAATCTTCAAATTTTCAAATCGATAACCAGAAATTAGAAATAAATATCGCCATGAAAAAAATGTTGTTTTTTGCCGCTGCGGCAACGCTATTGGGGGCTTGTGCGCGCCAGTCGCTGAACTTGCCTGCCGACGCCAATATCGGCGTGGGACTGAACACGCTGCTCACGCTCAATGTGGGCGACAACACGGTCTATACCGAAGATTTTGTGATGCAACCTGCCGACATCGATTCGGTTACAGCCAGCGACTCGTCGGTGGTGTGCCTGCTGTCGGCCGACAAACTGACGCTGAACCTGCATGCTACCGAAGCCATGCCGCAAATGGTCGATGTGCAGATTTGGGTGGGCGGAGTGCCCTATTCGGTGCCAGCACGCAAATCGGACAAAATCGACTTTGTGTTCACTTGGAATCCGAATGGACAAACGCCCAAACGCGTGCAGATAGCAGGGCAGATGAACAACTGGGTGTCGTCGCTTACGCCCGATTTGCAGCGCAATGCCGACGGTTTGTATGCGGTAACGCTGCACATCAGTCCCGGCACCTATCTCTACCAAATGAACATCGACGGCGACCAAAACCACGATGCCAACAACCCCGCCAAAGTCGATAACGGCTACGGCAAGTTCAATTCGATAATGCAGGTCGATGGCTACGAAAAACTCTTCCCTGTGCTGACCACGCACAAAATCGGTCGCGGAAAAATCGATTTGACTTACACCAACGAGGTGGACGAAATTTTTGCCTATTGGCAGAATTATCGCTTGCCGCACAACTTTGTAAAAATCGAAAATGGCACAATTTCGGTGGCCATTCCAGCCGAAGCCGATGCACTCGAACGCTCGTACTTGCGCATTTGGGCGACAAACACTTACGGCGTGAGCAACGACATTTTGGTGCCGCTGTGCCACGGCCAAGTGCTGACCGATATGGCGCAAATAACACGCACCGACAAGCACGCCGATATCATCTATTTTATGCTGGTCGATCGCTTCAAAAACGGCAATCCGAAGAACGACCGCCCGATGAATCGTCCCGATGTGAACCCGAAAGCCGACTACCAAGGCGGCGACCTCGAGGGCATCAAACAGAAAATCGACGATGGCTATTTTGCGCAGTTGGGCGTGAACACGCTCTGGGTTTCGCCACTGAATCAAAATCCGTTTGAGCCTTACGCCTACGATGCCGTTGGTAAGACCAAATTTGCTGGCTATCACGGCTATTGGCCAATTTCGTCGTCGCAAGTCGATGTGCGCTTTGGCAGCAACGACGAACTGAAAACGCTTGTGGCCGATGCGCATCAGCACGACATCAACATTCTGCTCGACTATGTGGCAAACCATGTGCACGAATTGCATCCGCTCTACCAAAATCACCCCGAATTTGCCACGGCACTCATTCTGTCCGATGGGCGCAAAAACCTCGGTTTGTGGGACGAACAGCGGCTCACTACTTGGTTCGATGTGTTTATGCCGAGCCTCGATTTTGGCAATCCCAAAGTGGTGGCGATGATGTCCGATTCGGCGGTCTATTGGGTGAAAGAGTTCGGCATCGACGGCTTCCGCCACGACGCTTGCAAGCATGTGAACGAGGAGTTTTGGCGCGCCGTAACCTACAAACTCAAGCAAATCGACCCGAAAGGCAATTTCTATCAGATTGGCGAATCGTATGGCAGCCCCGAACTGATGGCGAGTTATGTCAATTCGGGTATGCTCGATGGCCAGTTCGATTTCAATGTGTTCGACGAAGCCACATCGGCGTTCAACGGTTACAGCGGCGGCACACTTACGCGGCTGAACAACATTTTGCGTAGCAGTCTGAAAATCTACGGCGCACACAATCTGATGGGCTACATCAGCGGCAACCACGACAAGCCGCGCTTTATGGCGATGGCGTCGGGCGACCTGAAAGTGGGCGAAGATGCCAAAGCCAGTGCTTGGACGCGCGAAATCGGCATTACCGACTCGGTGGCGTACGACAAGTTGGCACTGTTCCACGCGTTCAATCTCACCATTCCGGGCGTGCCAGTCATCTACTACGGCGACGAAATTGGCATGACGGGCGCCAACGACCCCGACTGCCGCCGCATGATGCACTTTGGCGATTGGAACGCCCGCGAGCAGCACCTGTTCGACTGCGTGAGCGCGCTCAACCACCTGCGCCGCAGCAATGCCGCACTGATTTACGGCGATTTTGTGTCGCTCGCCACAACCGACAGCACTTGGGTTTACGGCCGCAAATTTTTCGACACCGAAGCCATCGTCTGCCTCAACAACTCGGCCTCCGAAGTTACGCTCTGCGTGCCGCTCGACCGCCTAAATGGCCAAAACCTGCACGCCACCTTCGGCCACACATTTGAACTGAAAAACAACACGCTGCACATCGCCCTGCCACCCTATGGGTTTGAGGTGTTGAAATGAATCAATGGGCTCTATAACGAATTGAGTGGGTAAGGTATTTTTGGAGTGGGGAAAAATTTGCAAATTTGCGGTATGGAAACGAAAGATATTTTTACGCTAGCATTGGGTTTGCAAGAGCCTTGGCATGTGGCCAAAGTTAGTCTTGTTGCGACGGAGGGGTCGAGCAAAGAGTTGCATTTGTGGTTGGAGTTTAGCAAGGGTGCTAAATTTAGCATCAATGGTTCGCCGAGGCAAACGGCATACGACACCATCGACAAGACATGGCGGCATTTGAACTTTTTTCAGTATCGCTGCTATCTGCACGCAAAAGTGCCGCGCATTCGTACAGGCGAGCACTCCATCGAGATGGTCGAAGTGCCTTGGGCGCGCCCCGAGAGCGGATTTACGATGTTGTAGGATAGCCAACATTGAAACTTTAAGCACACAATCTACTTCGACACTAGCAGTTTCCAACTAGACTACCCACACGAAATGTTATAGGGCCTATTTAACCATGCTTTCCCCTCACTCGCCTACTCGGTCGCTGTCCAAATGCGGTAGGCGGCTTCGGCTTGTAGGTGCAACATTTCGGTGCCGTTTTTTATGGTTGCGCCAAATGCTTCGCCCTTGGCGAGAAATTGGGTTTTGGTGGGATTATAGACCAAATCGAACAGCAGATGTTGCGGTGTCAGTGCGCGGTAGGGAATGTCGGGATAGCCCTCCACCTCGGGATACATGCCGAGCGGTGTGGTGTTGATTATTAGGCGGTGCGCAGCCACCACTTCGGCATCGGTTTCGGCGTAGTCGAGGCGGCATGGGCCTGCTTCGCGCGACACATAAATCCATTCTATACCGAGTTTGTTGAGTACAAAGGTAACCGCCCGCGATGCGCCGCCAGTACCCAGCACAAGGGCTTTGTCGTGGTGCGGCGCAAGCAACGGCCGCAGCGACTGTTCAAAGGCGATGGCATCGGTGTTGTAGCCCACCATGCGGCAGCGGTCGCCCTGTCGGTCGAACTTTATGGTATTGACTGCGCCAATCGTCTTGACTTCGGGCGAGAGTGCGTCGAGCAGCGGCACAACGGCGGTTTTGTAGGGCATGGTTACATTCAGTCCGTCCCATTTTTTTGCCAAAATCTGCGGCAAATGGTCGCCCGACGGCACTTCGCACAGCGTGTAGTCGGCTGCGATATTTTCGTTGGCAAATTTCTGCGTGAAATAGGTTTGCGAAAACGAATGTACGAGCGTGCGCCCTATCAATCCGTAGTGTTTCATGCTTGGCGGTGCGATTTTTCGCGCTGTTTTTTCACAATTTTGCGCACTATCAGCCACAAAATGCCAACGCCCACCAACGCCACCATCGCTATGGAGAGTTCGTGGTTATACTTGTCGATAAGGTCGGCCTGACCGTGCGCCAGATAGCCGATAAGCGCCAGCACAATGTTCCACGCGCCTGCACCGAGTGTGGTGTAGAGCAAAAATGCGCCCATGTTCATACGCGCCAATCCCGCAGGAATGGAGATGAGTTGGCGAATGCCCGGCACCAGCCGCCCGACGAAAGTCGATATTTTGCCGTGGTCGTTGAAATAGTCTTCGGCCTTTTTGATTTTTTCGCTGCTCAAAAGGCAGAGCCGCCCTACCCGACTGTCGGCAAATTTGTAGATAATCGGTCGCCCGAGCCAGAGCGCCAAAAAGTAGTTGATGAGCGCGCCAATAATGGCACCAATCGTTCCAAAAACCACCACCAACACAATGTTCATCGAATTGTCGGGATTGCTGGCAACATAGGCGGCGGGCGGAATCACCACCTCCGAGGGGAACGGAATGAACGAACTCTCGATGGTCATCAGTGCGGTGATGCTGCCGTAGTTCATATTTTCGTCGTACCAGCCGATAATGCGCTGCAAAAGCGATTGTGCGGAATCCTGTTTTGCCTCCGTCGCAGCGTTTTGCGCCCACAAACCCATCGGCAACACCAGCAAAATTGTTATCAGGAGTTTTTTCATTGGTTGATCAGTTGATTGGTTGATTAGTTGATTAGTTGATCAGTTGATTGGTTGATAGGTTTCTCAAAATTGCTGGCGCAATTTTGGTTTCTGAGTTTCTATGTTTCTGCTTTGCAAGATTTTTGCTACGCTCGGCATAGTTCAAACGAGTTTGACTCTGCTCTCGCTTATCGCAAAAATTCTCGCGCTTCGCGCTGTTTCTATGTTTTTGTTGAAGTGTTAAACTGTTGAATCGTTCGGACGCACTCGGTGCGTCCCTACTTTCGCACTTTCATACTTTCTCACTTTCACACTAAAAAATTCCTCACTCCTCACTTCTCACTACTCACTTCTAACTTGTTCAGAGTGTCAAATTCTCGTCGGCATAGGGGAATATGCGCAGGAATTCCTCTTTGGCGTCGGTGTCGAGGCGTTTGGCTTGGTTGTAGTAGTTTTGCGCCTTTTGGTAGTCTTCGTTGGCGTAGCAGGCCACAGCGGTAAAAAATTGCAACCCGTCCAAACTCGACTGCCTTTTTTCGCAAAGCAGAATGGCATGTTCGTAAGTTTTTTGGGCTTTTTCGCTCGAATCGAACACAAGATAGGCATCGCCAAGGCGTTTCCACGCAAGCGGCTCCTCCCGACCGACACCACGCACAACTTTTTGCAGCAGCGGTATCACCTCGCTGCCGTTATGTTCGCGCATCAGAATATCGACCAACATCATGTTGTACTCCAATGGTTTGGGGTTCATGGCGAGCGCCTTTTTGATGTGCTGTTTGGCCTTTTCCATCTCGTCCAACGCCGCGTAAGTAACCCCTACGCCGAACCATGCTTGGTCGTTTTTGGGATTTATCTCTATCGCCTTTTGGTAGGCGTGTTGTGCTTCTTTCGGTTTTTCGAGCGATTCGTAGCATTCGCCGAGCAGCGCATACATACCGTCGTCGGTGGGTCTCATTTCTAGATATTTTTTGCAACTCTCGGCCGCGCCCTGCATATCGCCAAGACGGTATTGGCAGTAGGCTTTTTGCGACAGCGACAGGCTATCGGTAGGATCGATGGCCAGCACATAATCGTAGGCGGTGAGTGCCTCGCGATAATTCTGCTCGTCGTACTGGAGCGAAGCAAGCAGACACCATGTCCGCCCACGGTAAGGATCCATGTCGAGCACACGGTTGTAGAGCGCAATGGCTTCGTCGGTGCGGTTCAAACACTCTACCGTCAATGCTTTGGCTTCGAGCAAATCCAAATTATTGGGCTCTACGGCCAGCCCTTTTTCGAAAAAGTAGAGGCTATTTTTGTAGTCCAATGCTCGGTTTATCGTGCCGATAATGTCCAAACAGAGTCCGGGAATGTCGGCACTTTCGTCGCTATTGTCCACCAAATCGCGAAATTCGGCAAGTGCTTCGCTCTTTTGACCAAGTCGATAGAGAATTTCGGCGCGATTGAATGTGTGCACTGGGTCATCGACATCGCGGTAGGCGTCGAGCAATTTCAACGCATCGCGCAATTTGCCTCTGTGGAGCAAGATAGCCGCCTTTTGGCACTGCAAATAGCGGTCGCCCGGGTGCAGTTTGAACCCATATTCGAGCGCCCTTTTTGCACTATCAATCTCGCCTTCGAACAGGTAATGCTCGATGATTATCTCCATCTCTTCGACATCGAAATAGTCGAGCCGACCGAGCGCAACAGCCGCTTCGTAGTGGAGCACCAACTGGCGATCCTCGTCCGATAGATTTTCGTTGTAGAGATCCATTTTTGTCGTGTTGTTTTTCAAGGGGACTTCTATAAATTCCCCCATTTCGTAAAAAAGTTTAACAACGGCTGGATTTCTGAACAGTTTTGTGTGCTTTTTGTTTTTGGGCTGTATCTGTCTGACTTTCAATCAATTACAATGCCATCGCATTGCGCTTTCGCTCAAGCCAAATATCTGCTATTCCAAAATTCAAAAATCACTACAAGGCAATTTATAGAAATCCCCTTTAGTTGAACGAGGCCACTTGGCGCACAAACACCTCGTCGAGCGAAATGAAACAAGTTTCGGTGTTGCTCACGCCTTCGAGCGAGCCGATTTTGTCCATAATAATCGACATCAGGTGGTGATTGTCGTGCGCATAGATTTTCACGAACAGTGTGTAACGCCCTGTTATTGAGTGGCATTCGACAATTTCGGGGATATTTTTCAACGCTTCGACAATCTCGTCGTAGTAGGTCAAATTCGATATGGTTACGCCCACAAAAGCGCAGGTTTGGTAGCCGATTTTGCTCACATCGACCACAAATTCCGAGCCTTTGATGATGCCGTTGTCTATCATTTTTTGCACCCGCTGGTGAATGGCCGCACCCGACACATTGCACTCGCGCGCCACTTCTAAAAAGGGTGTACGCGCATTTTGCGAAATCATTTGCAGGATTTTCAAATCCAACTTATCAATAGTGTGTGCCATAACTGTTTGTTTATTAAGGTTTTACACAAATTCCGACTTTGCAATCGCCTAAAATGCAAAGATAGCAAAAATTTATCACACCTGCAACAGCATTTTTCAGGGAAACGCAGCAGATTTATCGGGAGAGTCCTTTCGGCTGCACACGGTTGTTTGTGTAATGCCAACGGAAATCTGCACCGACGAAAACGGACAAAACAGTTGCTTTTTCGGCACAATTTTCGTATCTTTGCAAGTGCAAACAGGAGGGCAAAACTATGCCAACCACAAAAACCACAAACCACACTAGCAGAGTAAAGAAAAGTACAGACACTGCAACAAAAAGGCTTTCAAAAACAGGACTCTTTTTGAGAAAAAGACCAGATGGAGTTATTTTGGACATGAGAGCCGTTTTGAAATAACAACGATAACAAGAGTTTACTTTCGCAGAAAAATTATGGAGATGAACACGCTATTGATTTTGTTTGCCGTTGCGCTGGCGGTGTCGAGTGTCGGTTGGAAAAAATTTGTCTATTTCATTTCGTTGGGCTACGGTTTTAGCATTGCGGCTATGGGCATTGCTCTGCCCGTCATTTACCACGATGCGCTTACGCTGTCGGCGTTGCTGCTTGCGCTGCTATTGCTAGTTTATGGGTGTCGCTTGGGAATTTTTCTGCTCGTACGCGAAATTCGGAGTGCATCGTATCGCAAGGAGTTGCCCAACCTGACCAAGACCAGCAAACCGATGACGGCTGGCACAAAACTCGCCATCTGGTTTTCGTGCGCCCTACTCTATGTGATGCAAGTTTCGCCCGTGGCGTTTCGCTTGATAAACGATGCCGCCGCCGATGCGTGGACATGGGCAGGCATTTGCATCGCTGCGCTGGGGCTGATTGTAGAATCGACGGCCGACTTGCAGAAATCGAGCGCCAAGAAAATTGCGCCAAAACGCTTTGTCGATACAGGTTTGTACCGCATTGTGCGTTGCCCGAACTATTTCGGCGAGATTTTGGTTTGGACAGGCATTTTTGTGAGTGGTGTCGGGCTGTATGCCAATGCGTTTCAGTGGATTTTTGCGTCGTTGGGCTACATTTGCATCGTCTATATCATGTTTGGTGGCGCACGGCGTTTAGAGATTCGCCAGAACAAAAACTACGGTGCCAACCCCGATTACCAAAAATATGTCAAAAACACGCCCATCATTCTGCCGCTCGTGCCGCTCTATTCGGTAGAAAAGCAGACTTGGCTGAAAGGCTGAAGCACTCCCCGCCTACGCCGTTGATGTGCGATATTGATAGTGTTGTTGGTCGCAAGACAACTACTTTAGAGAAAATCCTCTAAAGTTGTCTTGAACCAAAAAGAAATTCTCCAAAGAGTTCCCCTTTGTTACGCTCGGCTTTCCATACTATGTCAGTTGGTTTACTTTTGTAAAATCTATAAGTCTCTTGTTCCATAAACGCTTCCCTATTACCTCACAAAGATAGAAAAAAATGCGAACTACCAAAGCACCTCTTCCAAGTCGATATTGTCGGTGCTTTTCTTTATGCGAGTGAAGAATCAAATGCTCTTTTTTTGTTTTTTTAGTTTCATTTACGAAAAAAACTCATTACACAAGCAACCACAAAAAAGTAGGCTGTCCAACAACTTTTCATTGTTA
The DNA here is from genome assembly GCA_963659365.1 of Acutalibacteraceae bacterium. Taxonomy (GTDB): domain Bacteria; phylum Bacteroidota; class Bacteroidia; order Bacteroidales; family Paludibacteraceae; genus W0P28-013. The sequence continues at coordinate 14,668 of CAVKTI010000001.1, forward strand.
GACAGCCTCTTACTTTCGCTCTTTCGGACTTTCGCACTATTTTCGTAACTTTGCAGGCTGATGAACACCGAACTATTCATAGCGCGTCACCTGCATTTCGACGAGAGCGATGGTCGCCGTATGTCACGCCCTGCTGTGCGTGTGGCTACGGCTGGCATTGCTGTTGGGCTGGCGGTGATGCTCATTGCAGTGGCAGTGGTGGTGGGTTTCAAACGCGAAGTGAGCGGACAGATTGTCGGTTTTGGGTCGCACATACAGGTGGCGGCCTACCAGACGGGCAGCGACTACGAGGCAACGCCCATTGCGCCGAGCGACTCGCTGTTGCAAACACTCGCCGCCATTCCGCATGTGGAGCGTGTGCAGCGTGTTGCTACCAAGCCAGGCATTGTCAAAACCGACGACGATTTCGAGGGCATTGTGCTGAAAGGCGTTGATGGCAGTTTCGACTGGCAATTTTTCGACAATCACCTTGTGGCTGGCACTACGCCGACCGTGGGCGACAGCGCAGCGACGAACGACGCGCTCATCTCGCGCCACACGGCCAACCTGCTGCGGCTGTCGGTGGGCGACCGCTTTACCGCCTATTTTGTGGGCGAACCCGTGCGCGCACGCCGATTCACCGTGTGTGGCATCTACGAAACCGCTTTTGCCGACTTCGACCGCCTATATGTGCTGACCGACCTGCGCCATGTGCAGCGACTGAACGGCTGGAACAGCACGCAAATCGGGCAATTGGAACTGTTGATCGATGATTTTGGCACGATAGACGAGGTGGAACGCGAAGTGTTTTTTGCTACCGCCACCGCCACTCTGCACGACCAGACGCTGTTGCAGACGCGCAGCATCAAAAAAATTGTGCCGCGTATGTTCGAATGGCTCGATATGCTCGATGTGAATGCGTGGGTGATTCTTGCGCTGATGCTGGCTGTGGCGGGCTTCAACATGATTTCGGGGCTGCTCATCATCATACTCGAGCGCACCAGCACCATCGGACTGCTCAAAGCGATGGGCGCACGCAACCGCGCCATACGCAAAATTTTTGTCTGTCAAGCCGCATTTCTCATCGGCAAAGGTATGTTTTGGGGCAATGTGGTGGGCTGCGCCATTGTGCTGATAGAGCAACTGACGCACGCCATTCCGCTCGACCCTGCCATGTATTATGTCAATTATGTGCCTGTGGTGTTGAGCGTGGGACATTGGCTACTCATCAATGTCGGCACTTTTGCGCTCACGCTGCTGATGCTCATTGCGCCGTCGCACATCATCGCCTACATTCAGCCGTCGCAAGCCATCAAATTCGACTGAAAAGTTTTTGAAAGTATGAAAGTAGTGACGCTCCGAGTGCGTCCGTTTCTGTGGAACGATTAATTGCTACACTTTTGGAACATTTTGTTGGCAGCAGAAAAATTCCAATCTAAAAACCACTCTATTTTGTCCCCAAAATCACGATTTTGCCCTTTTAATGGGGGAAATTTTATTTTTTTTAGGAAAAAAATTGTTTTTTCAAAATTATTGCGTACCTTTGCAGTACAATTTGCTACACTTTTTTGGTAATAGCCCCGAAAAAATCGACTCAAAATTCAAAATTATTTTGTTGATTTTCAGTTGGTTGTTGTTGGAGAAAAATTCTTAATTGACAATGTAGGGACGTGGCATGCCGCGTCCCTACTTTCACACTTTCTTACTTTCTCACTTTCTCACTTTTACACTTTTCTCACTAAAGAAAAAAATTGCTATCTTTGCAAAAATGGTTCACACGACGAGGCGATGCCTAACGAACAGTTTTTGCAATATGTGTGGTTTGGTCGCCACTTTGCGCCGACACAGACGACTACCGATGGGTTTCCTGTCGAGATTATCGACACAGGGCAGCGCAACACCGATGCTGGTCCTGATGTGTTCAACGCCAAAGTGAAAATAGGCGATACGCTGTGGGCGGGCAATGTGGAGTTTCACCGACGCGCAAGCGACTGGCTGCGCCACGGACACACCGACGACCGCGCCTACAACTCGGTGGTGCTGCATGTGGTGTGCGAAGCCGACCGCACCATCGCACGCGCCGATGGGCAGCCCATTCCGCAACTGGTGCTGAAGTTTGCACCCAAATTGGCCGAATCGTACGAACGGCTGGTGAACGACACACGCTTTGTGCGCTGCGCCGACCGCCTGAAACAGGTGTCGGAAGCCGAAAAAACCGCTTGGCTCGACCGCCTGCTGGCCGAACGGCTCGAACAGAAAACACACGTCATCGATGCACTGCTGCAACAGACCACCAACGATTGGGACGAGGCGTTCTACATTGTGCTGGCGCGCAACTTTGGCTTTTCAACCAATGCGCTGGCGTTCGAACTGCTGGCAAAATCACTGCCGCTGGCGGTCATCGGCAAGCACCGCAACGACCCAATGCAGATAGAGGCGCTGCTCTTTGGGCAGGCAGGACTTCTCGAAGGCGCTCCGAAGGACGATTATCAGGAAAAATTGCAGCGCGAACACCACTTTTTGAAATCGAAATTCGGGCTGAAACCCATCGATTCGGCATTGTGGAAATTTTTGCGGCTGCGCCCTGCCAATTTTCCGACCATTCGCCTATCGCAATTTGGCAATTTGGCCTATCGATCGCACCGACTATTTTCGCAGATTGTCGAAACGGAAGATAACGAAACGCTGCGCCGTCTTTTCGTCTGCGAGGCGACCGATTATTGGCAAACGCACTACCAATTTGGCACCGAATCGGCCAAGCGCACCAAGCGACTTTCCGACCAATCGATCGATATTTTGCTGACAAACACCGTGGCACCATTTCTCTTTTGCTACGGCAAATCGCACAACGACGAGCGGCTGGTGCAGCGCGCCATCGACCTGCTGACGGCACTGCCCGCCGAGCGCAACCGCATTGTCGATGAGTTTGCTGCGGCTGGAGTTGTGGCGCAATCGGCCGCCGACACGCAAGCCATTGTGCAACTGAAACGCGCCTACTGCGACACACGCGACTGTCTGCGCTGTCGGTTTGCGCACCTGACACTGCAAAAAGTTTAATTCACCATAATTATTAACCTCAAAAATTTTTGAGTTATGAAAAACAAAATCACCATTTCGAGCGTTTTGGGCGAAGGCCTGAACATCGGTCTGAAAAACGCACTGTCGATTATCTGCGCCATCGTTTTGTGGCTGCTTACCCTTTGGGTGCCCTACATCAATGTCGGCACAACCATTGCCATTTGCGCCATTCCCGTTGCGTTGGCACAGGGCAAAACCATTTCGCCGCTGTTCATTTTCGAGTCGAAATACCGCAAAATGATGGGCGAATTTTTCCTGCTGGCCGTCTTCATCTACATGGCGATGATTCCGCTGCTGCTGTTTTTGATAGTGCCTGCGTTTGTGGTTGGCATTGCGTGGTCGCTGGCGTTCTACCTGCTCATCGACAAAGGCTTGGCACCGGGCGAAGCATTGACCACGAGTAACCGACTGACTTACGGCTACAAATGGCGCATTTTCGGCGTGTCGGTGGTGATTGCTATCGTGCCGTTGCTGCTTGCCTGCATCTCGTTGCTGGCTGGAAATGTCGCAGATTCGTGGTGGTTCTTGCTACTCACGATTGTAATCGAACTGATTATAGTCGTTTGGGGGCTTGGTTGCGATGCCGTCATCTACCGCAACTTGTCGGCCGAAGAACCCAAAGAAAACGCAAATTCTGCCGATTTAATCACGGAAATTGACTGATAATTTAGTTGATAAGTTGATTGGTTGATTAGTTGATAAGTTTAACGCATCAATAAAGGTTGGTGCGGCAAACCCAATTTTCAAATTTTCAAATCTTCAAATAAAAAACCTTTTCACTTTCAACTTTATACACTTTCAAACTTTCACACCTTCTCACTAAACAAAAATGAATCGTCTTTTTCTGCTCGATGCTTACGCGCTCATCTACCGCGCCTACTATGCGTTTATGAAAATTCCGCGCATCAACTCGAAAGGGCTGAATACATCGGCAATTTTCGGGTTTTTGAACACGCTGCAAGAGGTGTTGAACCGCGAAAATCCGACGCATATTGCGGTCTGTTTCGACCCATCGGGGCCGACTTTCCGTCACGAAGCCTACGAAAAATACAAGGCGCAGCGCCAAGAGACGCCCGAAGTAATCCGCCAGTCGGTGCCAATCATCAAAAAATTGGTGGAGGCCTACCGCATTCCTGTGCTGCAAGTGGCTGGTTTCGAGGCAGATGATGTTATCGGCACGCTGGCAAAAAAGGCCGAAAAAATGGGCTTCGACACCTACATGATGACCTCCGACAAGGATTATGGGCAACTGGTTTCGGCGCACACTTTCATCTACAAACCGAAGTTTGGCGGCAACGGTTTCGATACGCTCGGCATTTCCGAAGTGCTCGCCAAATGGGGGCTGCAAAATGTGGCGCAGGTCATCGATTTGCTCGGATTGATGGGCGATGCGAGCGACAACATTCCCGGCTGCCCGGGTGTGGGCGAGAAAACGGCGGTGAAACTGCTGACCGATTTCGGCAGCATCGATGGTTTGTTGCAAAACACAGACCAACTGAAAGGCGCATTGAAGACGAAAATCGAAGAAAACCGCGAAAAAATCGAGTTTTCTCGCTTCTTGGCGACCATCAAAACCGATGTGCCTATCGACTTCGACGAGGAGCAACTGCGACGGCACGAACCCGACCGCGATGCGCTGGTGGCACTCTTCTCGGAACTCGAATTTCGCTCGCAACTGAATCGCCTGCTCGGCAACGAGCCTGACAAAACGCGCAAACCGCAAGAAAAAGCCGTGCAAAGTTCACTTTTTGCCGATGAAATCGGGCAAAATGAGGTTTCGGTCAAACCTGCCGAACCGCTCAATTTCGACTCGGTTGCCACCGTCGAACACAGTTATAAAATTGTGCAGACAGAGGCCGAAATCGGCGATTTAATCGAACTTTTATCGGGTGCAAAGGCGTTCTGCTTCGACACCGAAACCACTTCGGTCGAGCCGTTCAAAGCGGATTTGGTGGGAATGTCGTTTGCTGTGAAAGCACACGAGGCTTTTTATCTGCCAGTGCCGCAAAATCGTGCCGAAGCGGAAAAAATTGTGGCGCGTTTCAAACCTGTTTTTGAGTCGAAAAATAGCGATAAAATCGGGCAAAATATCAAATTCGACTTGCTGATGCTCGACCGCTACGGCATAACGGTGCAAGGCCGCCTGTTCGACACGATGGTGGCGCACTATCTGCTCAATCCCGAACTGCGCCACGGTATGGACTACATGGCCGAAACGGTGCTGAACTACCGCACCATTCACATCGAGGAGTTGATTGGCGCAAAAGGCAAAAACCAACTGACGATGGATTGCGTTCCGCTCGATAAAATCGCCGAATACGCCGCCGAAGATGCCGATATAACCCTGCAACTGCACGCTGTTTTGGCACAAAAAATCGGCGAAAATCATCTCGAACATCTCTTCTACGACATCGAAATGCCACTGGTGCGCGTGTTGGCCAAAATGGAGAAAAACGGCGTTTTAATCGACGATTTTGCACTGGCGCAGTCGTCGCAAACGATGACCGCCGCACTGACCAAAATCGAGCGCGAAATAAAGCAGATGGCGGGCTACAACATCAATGTCGGCTCGCCAAAACAGGTGGGCGAACTGCTCTTCGACCGCTTGAAAATTGCCGAAAAAGCGAAAAAAACCAAGACGGGACAATATGTTACCGACGAGGAAACGCTGGAGTCGCTGCGCCAAAAACACCCGATTGTAGCGAAGATTCTCGACTATCGTGGGCTGAAAAAACTGCTCTCGACCTACATCGATGCGCTGCCTGCGCTCATCAACCCCACGACGGGTAAAGTGCACACCTCGTTCAACCAGACCGTTACCGCCACGGGACGGCTCAGTTCGAGCAATCCCAATCTGCAAAACATTCCCATACGCGACGAGCAAGGTAAGGAGATTCGCCGCGCATTCATCGCCGAAAATGGCTGCCTATTCCTGAGTGCCGACTATTCGCAGGTGGAATTGCGCATCATGGCGCACCTGAGCGGCGACAAGCGCATGATTGCCGCTTTCGAAAACGACCACGACATTCACGCCGCCACTGCCGCCAACATCTACAAAGTGCCGTTGGAATCGGTAACTTCGGAGATGCGCCGCAAAGCAAAAACCGCCAATTTTGGCATTATCTACGGTATTTCGGCGTTCGGACTGGCCGAGCGGCTCGGCATTCCGCGCAGCGAAGCCAAAGAGTTGATCGACAGTTACTTCGCTACATTCCCCGAAGTGCGCACCTATATCGACGAGGCGGTGGCGACGGCACGCAAAAACGGATTTGTCGAAACATTGCTGCACCGCAAACGCTACCTGCCCGACATCGCCTCGCACAACGCCACCGTGCGCGCCTTTGCCGAGCGCAATGCCGTGAATGCGCCCATACAAGGCACCGCCGCCGACATCATCAAGATAGCGATGGTGCGCATCGACGAGCGGCTGGAGCGCGAAGGACTGAAAACGCAGATGATTCTGCAAGTGCACGACGAACTGAACTTCAATGTGCCGCTCGATGAATTGGAGCGCGTGCAAACACTCGTGCGCGAAGAGATGGAAGGCGCATACCAACTGCGCGTGCCGCTCAAAGTCGATATCGGCATTGGCCACAACTGGCTCGAAGCGCACTAAATAGTAGCAAGATGTGAGTAGCAAGAAGCAAGACAAGATTTTAAGAACATAGAAAATAGAGCATAGACTTCTTAATTATCTCACTATCTAATCTCCAAATTAGCCCAAAATCTTCCCACTTGGGGGATTGAGGGGGTCTGATAGATTGTAGAGCCGTCACACTGTGGCGGCTCTACCCATTTGCGAATTTACAGATTGACGGATTTTCCCAAATCATCAAATCACCAAATAACCAGTTCAACGCTTCAACAGTTCAACAGAAACGGACGCACTCGGTGCGTCCCTACAATTTGAAACTCTGAATTTGCGGATTTGCCGCATCACTCCTCACTTCTCACTCCTAATTCCTCACTCAAAAAAGCACTTTTTACTTTCAACTAAATTTTGTACCTTTGCAGGTTGATGTTTTGGTACAAAAATGCTTTTTGCCGATATCATAGGACACGAAGATGTGAAAGAACGCCTGCGGCAGTCGGTGCGCGAGGGGCGTATTCCGCATGCGCAGTTGCTGTGTGGTGTCGAAGGGACGGGCAAATTGCCGCTGGCGTTGGCCTATGCGCAGTATGTTTGCTGCGAACATCGCACCGCCACCGATGCGTGTGGGCTGTGTCCGTCGTGCGTGCAGTTTTCCAAGTTGGCGCACCCCGATTTGCACTTGGTTTTTCCCATTGTAAAGACCGACAGCCGCACGCTGTGCGACCACTATCTGCCCGAATTTCGCGAGGTGATGACTGTCAACCCCTACGCCACGCTCAACCAGTGGCTGGCGCGTATTGGCGAGAACAAAAAAGGGCTCATCTACGCTGCCGAAGGCGACGAGATAATCCGTAAACTGAATCTGAAAGCCTACGAATCGGAATACAAGGTGATGCTGGTGTGGCACCCCGAAAAACTGCACGAAACCTGCGCCAATCACCTGCTGAAAATCATCGAGGAGCCGCCCGAAAACACGCTTTTTCTGCTCGTTACCGACAAACCCGACGAAATTATCGGCACCATTCTGTCGCGTGTGCAGCGTGTGCCTGTGCCGCCACTCGACGAGGCCGATTTGGTGCGTGCCGCCCAAGCACGCTACAACCTGCCTGCCGACGACCTGCAACTGTTGGCACGCATGGCGCAAGGCAGTTGGTCGCGGCTGTGCGAACTGGCCGAACAGAGCAGCGAGCAACAGTGCCATTTCGACTGGTTCACACGCATGATGCGGCTGTCGTGGACGCTGAATGTAAAAGAGATTTTCGTGTGGACAGCCGAACTGAAAGCCGCTGGGCGCGAGGCGGTACGCAACTACCTGCAATATGCACAACGCATGCTGCGCGAAAATTTCGTATTGCGCATTGCCCAGCCCACCCTCAACTATATGAACGCCCAAGAGCAGGCGTTTGCACAGAAGTTTGCGCCCTTCATCAACGAGCGCAACATCGCCGCCATCGCCGACGAACTGGCACTGGCCGAAGCACAAATCGAACAGAACGGCAACTCCGACATCATTCTGCTCGACCTCTGCGCAAAACTTTATCGCTATTTGAGAAAATAGAGCATAGACGCTTCAACAGTTCAACGATTCACCAAATAACCAAATCAACAAAAACTAAAAAAACATACCACAAACCTCCCCCTTGGGGGATTAGAGGGGGTCTTGAAATCCTGAAATATGAAATACACTCTTGACAACGGCTGTTGCAATCCTGGACACATGGCTTTTTGTGGCAATTCGCGCCAAAAACTGCCTGTGGTTGATTGGCTGGCCGACATTCCCGAAGCACAACTGGCCACCGATTTGGTGGAGGTGCAGTTCAAAAATACGCGCAAAGGCTACTACCTGAACAGCAATAAATTGGAACTGAAAAAAGGCGACCTTGTTACCGTCGAGGCCTCGCCCGGACACGACATCGGCACGGTAACGCTCACAGGGCAACTGGTGCTGGCGCAGATCAAAAAGAACAACATCTCGCTCGAACGCTACGAAACGAAGCGCGTTTACCGCATTGCCCGCCAAACCGACATCGACAAGTGGGAAGAGTCGAAAGCCAAAGAGCAAGACACGATGATTCGCTCGCGGCAGATTGCCAAAGACCTCAATTTGCAGATGAAAATAGGCGATGTCGAGTACCAAGCCGACGGCACAAAAGCCATTTTCTACTACATTGCCGATGGGCGCGTCGATTTTCGCGAACTGATAAAAGTGCTGGCCGCCACATTCCATGTGCGCATCGAGATGAAACAGATAGGCGCGCGCCAAGAGGCAGGGCGCATTGGCGGCATTGGCCCGTGCGGACGCGAACTCTGTTGCGCCACATTCATGAGCAATTTTGTGTCGGTTTCGACCAGCGCAGCACGCATTCAGGACTTGGCGGCCAATCCGCTGAAACTGGCGGGACAATGCGCCAAAATCAAGTGCTGCATGAACTACGAAGTGGCGACCTATTACGATGCGAAAAAAGATTTTCCGCGCACCGATATTCCGCTCGAAACCACCGATGCCACCTACTATCACTTCAAGAGCGATGTCTTTAACCACATGCTCACCTACTCTACCGATAAACATGTGGCTGCCAATTTGGTTACCATCTCGATAGAGCGCGCCAAAGAGGTGCTGGCCGCCAACCGCCGTGGCGAAAAGGTGGAATCGCTGCTCGACAAGGCCGCTGCGCCAAAAGCCGAACCAGTTATCGACTACCAAAATGTGGTGGGACAGGACAGCCTCACGCGCTTCGACCGCACCAAAAACCGTCGCCGCGACAACCGCAATTTCCGAAACAACAACCGCAACCACCGCCGCGACAATAACGGCGGTCAGCAAAACCGCCGCCCCGAATGAAACGCCTCGGACTGAAAAAATGCGCCGTTGTGGCGGTGTGCGCCTGCGCGCTGCTGGCGTGCGAGCGGGTTGTTTATAGCGACTGCCGCTCCCTGCCCAACGGCTGGGACAAAGATTCGGTGCTGGCGTTCCCATTCGCTATCGACGATGTGGACGGACTTTATCAAACGCAACTAATCGTCAGAAATACAGACGATTACAAAAACCAAAACCTCTGGCTTTTTGTAGAGCAATCGACACCCAACGGCACCACAACACGCGACACCGTGCAGTACTTTTTGGCCGATGAATTTGGTCGCTGGCTCGGCTCGGGCATCGGCTCGATACACGAAAATGTGTGCATCTACCAACCGCGCGTACGCTATCGCACAGCAGGCACCTACACGCTGCGTGTGGCGCACGGCATGCGCTACAACAACCTCGAAGGCATCAGCGAACTGGGCGTAAAAATTGTGAAAATAAAACAATGAAATGTAAAAATATGTAAATTTGCAGGGCAAAAACTCTGACTTTTTTGATAGTCGCAAGTCGCAAGAGAGTTTGAAAGTGTGAAAGTGTGAAAGTGTGAAAGTGCAAAAGTAGGGACGCACCGAGTGCGTCCGAAAAAAAATGAACAATAATTGCGGCGTTCTGGCTACCGAAAACTAGAAATTAGAAACTTGAAACCTGAAACATAGAAACAGCGCGCAGCGCGAGAAACACAGAAACTTAGAAACAATTAAACGATTCAACGCTTCAACAATTCAACAAACCAACTCAAAACACACAATATGGCAGAAAAAAAATTAAATCTTTTGGCCGATTTTCCGCCCATCTCCACGCAGGAGTGGCTGGACAAAATCACGGTCGATCTCAAAGGAGCCGATTTCAACAAGAAGCTCGTTTGGCGTACCACAGAAGGCTTCAATGTGCAGCCTTTCTACCGTGCGGAAGACCTCGAAGGGCTGCAAACGCCCGATTCCGCACCCAGAAAATATCCTTTTGTGCGCGGCACGAAAGTGGATAACATTTGGCATGTGCGGCAGGACATCGACGCACACGACGCTGCGGCAGCCAACGCCAAAGCACTCGATGTGCTGAACAAAGGCATCGACGCACTCGGGTTCAAACTCGACAAGAGCCAAGTCGGTGTCGACTACATCGCTACGCTGCTCAAAGGCATTTGCGCCGACTGCATCGAACTGAATTTCACGGTTTGCGTGCGCCGCGCTGCCGACCTTGTTCGTCTGCTGGCCGACTATTTCAAAAAAGCGGGCTACGACCTTGCTACGCTGCACGGCTCTATCAATTTCGACCCGATGAACCGTATGTTGCTGAAAGGCAAACGCCTCGACAAACAGACGATTGCCGACTTGGCAAAAGGCGTGGTCGAAGCGGCGGCAGTGCTGCCAAAATACCGCGTTATCGGCGTAAATTCGGTAAGTCTGAACCACGCTGGTGCCTATTGCGCACAAGAACTCGGCTATGCGCTGGCTTGGGGCAATCAGTATATGGAGATGCTCACCGATGCTGGCGTTGATGCTGCCACGGCTGCACGCGCCATCAAATTCAATATGGGTGTGGGCGGCAACTATTTTATGGAGATTGCCAAATTCCGCGCCGCGCGCTTGCTATGGGCGAAAATAGTTCGCGCGTTTGAACCCATCTGCAACTGTGGCGACGACTGCTCCTGCGAAAAAGTCGATGGAAAATACTGCCCTTGCGCCATGAAAATGCACATTCACGCCGAAACATCGCTCTTCAACAAGACGATTTACGACGCGCATGTCAATCTGCTGCGCTCCGAAACCGAAGCGATGAGTGCCGTGCTGGGCGGTGTCGATTCGCTCACAGTCAATCCGTTCGATGTTACCTACAAACATTCCGACGACTTTTCGGAACGCATCGCACGCAACCAGCAACTGCTGCTCAAAGAGGAGTCGCACTTCGACAAGGTGGTCGATCCTGCCGCTGGTTCGTACTACATCGAAACACTCACGGCCAACATTGCCGAACAAGCGTGGAAACTATTTTTGGAGATAGAGGACAACGGCGGATTTTTTGAAGCCGTAGCCAACGGCAAAGTGCAGGAAGATATGAAAGCCACCGCTGCCAAACGCCTGAAAGATGTGTCGGCGCGCAAAGAGATTCTGCTCGGCACCAACCAGTTCCCGAATTTCAACGAGAAAGCCGCCGACAAAATCGTGCTTGAACAAGGCGACTGCCGTTGCGCTTGCGCCACCGAGGGCGGTTTGGAAGTCCTGCCGCATGTGCGTGCAGCGCAGGAGTTCGAATCCTTGCGCCTCGCCACCGAGCGTTCGAGCAAACGCCCCAAAGCGTTCATGCTCACCATCGGCAATTTGGCCATGCGCTTGGCACGCGCACAGTTCTCGTGCAACTTCTTTGCTTGCGCTGGCTACGAAGTCATCGACAACCTCGGTTTCGACACTGTAGAAGATGGTGTAGCCGCAGCCCGCAAGGCTGGTGCCGACATCATTGTGCTCTGCTCGAGCGACGACGAATACGCCGACTTTGCGCTCGCAGCCTACAAAGCCATCGGCAGCGGCAAAGAGATTTTCGTTGTGGCTGGCGCACCCGCCTGCATGGAAGACCTACAAAAACTCGGCATCGAAAACTTCATTCATGTACGAGCGAATGTTCTTGACACGCTGAAAAAGTTTAATGAGCAGTTGTTAGAAACAAGTAGCAAGTAGCAAGAAGCAAGACTTTTGAGGCAATGATACACAACTTTAAGGATTTGAAAGTGTGGCAAAAAGCCATGATTTTGGTAAAAGAGGTCTATTTGCAAACTACAAATTTTCCCAAAGCCGAAACTTATGGCCTCGTGTCGCAAATTCAACGAGCGGCAGTTTCAATCCCTGCCAATATCGCTGAAGGCGCAGGACGCGATAGCGACAAAGAATTCTCCCGTTTTCTAGACATTGCCAATGGGTCTGCATTTGAACTTGAAACACTATTATTATTGTCTGTTGATTTACAATTCCTTACAGAAGATGTACACTTGTGTTTATCGAAAGGGATTGTAGAAATTCAGAGAATGATTTACGGACTGAAACAAAAACTTAATTTGAATTAGCAACACACAACTTGCACTATTATCCTTTTACAAGGCGAATTCTTGCGACTTGCTACTTGCTACTCATATCTAAAAGAATTATGAAACCCAATTTCAAAGATATTGACATCAAACAGGTTCCCGCTTCGGAGGCGAAGGCGGCGAACACCGAAAATTGGCTCACACCCGAACAGATTCCTGTGAAGCCGATTTACACCAAAAAGGACCTCGAAGGTCTTGAACATCTGAACTATGCGGCTGGTCTGCCGCCGTTCTTGCGCGGTCCATACAGCGGCATGTACCCGATGCGTCCGTGGACTATCCGCCAGTACGCTGGCTTCTCTACCGCCGAAGAGTCGAACGCTTTCTACCGCCGCAACTTGGCGAGCGGACAAAAAGGCCTTTCGGTGGCATTCGACTTGGCCACACACCGCGGCTACGATGCCGACCACGAACGCGTTGTGGGCGATGTGGGCAAAGCGGGCGTTTCTATCTGCTCGGTCGAGGATATGAAAGTGCTGTTCGACGGCATTCCACTGAACAAAATGTCGGTGTCGATGACGATGAACGGTGCCGTGCTGCCCATTTTGGCGTTCTACATCAACGCAGGACTGGAGCAGGGCGCAAAACTCGAAGAGATGGCTGGCACCATTCAAAACGACATTCTCAAAGAGTTTATGGTGCGCAACACCTACATCTATCCGCCCAAATTCTCGATGAAAATTATCGCCGACATTTTCGAATACACTTCGAAAAATATGCCGAAGTTCAACTCTATTTCGATTTCGGGCTACCACATGCAAGAGGCGGGCGCTACGGCCGACATCGAGTTGGCCTACACGCTGGCCGACGGCCTCGAATACCTGCGCACTGGCGTGAACGCTGGCATGGATGTCGATGCGTTTGCGCCGCGTCTGTCGTTCTTCTGGGCTATCGGCACCAACCATTTTATGGAGATTGCCAAAATGCGTGCTGGTCGTCTGCTCTGGGCAAAAATTGTGAAGAGTTTCGGCGCAAAAAATCCGAAATCGCTGGCACTGCGCACACACAGCCAAACATCGGGTTGGTCGCTCACCGAGCAGGACCCATTCAACAATGTTGGGCGCACCTGTATCGAGGCGATGGGCGCAGCACTTGGCCACACGCAGTCGCTCCACACCAACGCCCTCGACGAAGCCATTGCGCTGCCAACCGATTTTTCGGCGCGTATTGCGCGTAATACGCAGATTTACATTCAGGAAGAGACCAAAATTTGCAAACAGATCGACCCGTGGGCTGGTTCGTACTACATCGAGGCACTCACCAACGAGTTGGCCGAAAAGGCGTGGGATCACATTCAAGAGATCGAAAAATTGGGCGGTATGGCCGCTGCCATCGAAACAGGCATTCCGAAAATGCGTATCGAAGAGGCTGCCGCACGCACCCAAGCACGCATCGACTCGGGCGTGCAGAAGATTATCGGTGTGAACGAGTACCGCTTGGAACACGAAGACCCGATTGACATTCTCGAAATCGACAACACCGCCGTGCGCGAACAGCAGATTGCTCGCTTGAAAGAGTTGCGCGCACACCGCGACGAGAAAGCCGTGCGCGAATCTTTGGCCGCCATCACCGCGTGTGTCAAAGAGTTCAACGAAGGCCGCAAGAGCAGCGAAAACCTGCTCGATTTGGCAGTGAAAGCCGCCAGCGTGCGTGCCACCTTGGGCGAAATTTCCGATGCCTGCGAAGCCATCGTAGGCCGTTACAAAGCAACCATTAGAACAATTTCAGGAGTGTATAGTGCAGGAACCAAAAACGACGCAGAGTTCAAAAAAGCCTGCGAAATGACTGCGGCATTTGCCAAACGCGAAGGCCGCCAACCGCGTATTATGATTGCCAAAATGGGGCAGGACGGCCACGACCGCGGAGCCAAAGTGGTTGCCACGGGCTATGCCGACTGCGGATTCGATGTGGATATGGGGCCGCTGTTCCAAACGCCAGCCGAAGCCGCCAAGCAAGCCGTCGAAAACGATGTGCATATCTTGGGCGTGTCGTCGCTGGCAGCAGGCCACAAGACGCTCATTCCGCAGGTAATCGCCGAACTGAAAAAACTCGGTCGCGAGGACATCATCGTAACCGCTGGCGGCGTTATTCCAGCGCAGGACTACGACTTCCTCTACCGTGCTGGCGTGGCGGCCATCTTCGGTCCTGGCACGCGTATTCCCTACTCGGCCATCAAGATGATGGAAATTCTGAACGCCGAATAATCGTCTGATTTTCAGCCGATTCCAACACAAGCGGACCCCCAAAATTGAGAGTCCGCTTGTGTTAGTGCCAATTTGTTTGCTGTCAGCAGAAATGCGCGGACGACACATATTTGCCCACCACAAAAGAATTGTCTAACTGTATCATATTCAGTTGATTAGGTGGCGTAATATTTCCCAATATATGCAACAACCAAATGCACCCCCAAGAGCGCATTTTGTTGTAAGAAGTGCGCTACATTTATGTACGCACTTTATAGAGTTGTCGGAATTTATTTCCAAATAAATTGGCAACTGATTTGATTTCCATCAACTTCCGACCATGTCAATTCGGTTGGATATTTACTCAATAGTGTACTCGTGTAAAACTTAAAACCAGCGAGTTTTGTACCATTTCCTGAATTACTATTACTGTAATACACATTTATCATATACCAGTCATCATCAGCAAGTCCATTCATCAAAACAGGACTCGACAATGTAAATTGATATGGTAAATTTGCCGTTGATATTAGTTTGTAGGTAGAATTTACCCATGTTGTTGTAAATAGATCATCGTCTATTAATTTGAACTTGATATACTTATTGTTTACCGACAATTTTTTGTATGTTACACCAGCAAAGTAACATTTTGTCGGAGCCTCTACGGTTACATTTTTTGAAACAGAAGACCGATTGCCCATTTGACTAGTTACCGTCAAAGTAATTTTGTAAACGCCGATGCCGTTGTATTTATGGGTCGGATTCTGCTGCGTTGATGTATTCCCATCACCAAAATCCCAGTGATAATAATACGCATTTTCGGAGTTATTGGTAAGAACAACCGTCAAAGGTTGTTGAACTTTTACCGAAAAATTTGCCATTGGGGTAGTACTTGGATTCGATGGATTGTTTGTCCAATAATACGACGAATCGGGGTCTTCTTTGCAAGCCGTACAACAAACGACTAACGCAATACAATAGATGATTTTCTTCATAAGTGCATTTTTATGGTTAAACAATTTAGAAATTCAAGGCAAGCCCCAGTCCTGTTTGGCTCACATTCAGGCTCAATGCCAACTGGGAAGCGCAGTTTTCGTTGTATGTGTCGATAGATTTACGCTCGTTTTTTAGTCCAACGACAAGCAGAGGAATAGCGACCGAACAAGTAACCACACTAACGACATCCAGCGCAATAGAGGCTTCGGGCGAAGTGCCCAACATACAAAGTCCTCCTATCAAACAGCCGCCACCAATGCCCGTAAAGACAGCACCTGCAATGGCACAACGCTCTGCTTTTTTGTACTTTTGATATGCTACAGGACAGTTTTTCTCCAATATGCGCACATACTCCTTTGCCGATATATAGCGTCCTTGGAAAACAAATTCTCCATCATCGCGATAGATATAGCCCAACGCTTCGTCTGAAGTGGAGGCGTTAAAAACGCTTTTCTTTTTTTCTGCCGATGGATTGTACGGCGTTTGTTGCGTGGTGGTGGTTGCTGGTGTCGAACGCACGGTTGGCATCTGTTGGGTTGTCGTTTGTGCGGTTTGTGCCGTTTCTTTTTTGTTGA
Source organism: Acutalibacteraceae bacterium (assembly GCA_963659365.1). Classification (GTDB taxonomy): domain Bacteria; phylum Bacteroidota; class Bacteroidia; order Bacteroidales; family Paludibacteraceae; genus W0P28-013. The sequence continues at coordinate 31,010 of CAVKTI010000001.1, forward strand.
ACACCTGCACCTCGCCGTTTTTGAAGATGATGGCACTCAGGTCGCTCACGCCGATGACAAAGGTCGGCCCATCTTGGAAACTCCACTTTTTGTAGCGAATTTCGGTGGGCGACACCTCGGTAATCAATGCCTCGATGCGCTCGGCTTTGGCGGTAACGATGATGTCCTGCGCCGACAAAACTGCGCAAAACGCCGCGCAACAGAGTAGGGTAAATAGTTTTTTCATGGTCGTTTTTATTTTTGTTGATTTGGTTATTTTTAGTTGATTAGTTGATCGGTTGATTGGTCGTTAAAAAAGTTGATAAGTTAAAAGGTTTAAGGAGTTCAACCATATTTTCATTTCTAACTAAAAATTCCTATAACCTATTATTCATTTTTCATTGTTAATTATTCATTTGGGGGGTCGTAGCCCCCTTTCCCATTTCCCCCGAAGGGGGAAAGGCAATTGAATTATTGAATTATTGATTCATTGAGTTATTTTTCCAACCTCGCCGCCTAATTCATAATTCTAAATTCTTAATTGTAACTTGCTGATTATCAGTAAGTTGCCCCCCCCCCCAATTTTTGCATGGAGGAGGGCATTTGTTGCACTTTTATGCTGACAAAGGTATGTCTTTTGTTTTGCTCTACCAAATTTTTTCGGCGTAAAAATCTATCGGCAGTAAAAATAGTCAATCATCGGGCGGTGCAAGTAGGCAGAACTGGCGGTGTCGTCGTCGAGCAGCCAGCGGCGGTTGTCCGCATCGAGCGCCCACAACTGCCCAGCCTCGTAGTCGTGCACCCAATACTCCATCGCTGGGAAGCGCGGCAGCAAAATTTCGCACTTGCGGATTTGTGAAAATGGGGGAGAGAACAGGTGGTCTTACCCCTCTATCTGCAGTGTTTTGTAGGTCTCTTTTAGGGCTGTTTGGTCGTCGGTGATGATGAGTAGTTTGTCGCCTTCGTGCAGCACGGTTTTGCCTGTGGGAACAAAAAATTTGTCGCCACGCTTCACCATTACTACCAGCGTTTTGTCGGGCAAGCTCCAATCCATTAGGTGGTTGCCGCGCTCCAATACTTTGCCCGTTACGGTGATTTCGGTGGTTACCGATTTTATCTCGTCCGAAAAATCGACATCAAAATCTTCCAACCCTTTCAGGTCGTCGGTCTCGTCGTCGAGTTTGAGCCACTTGGCCACAATGGGCAGCGAAGTGCCTTGCACCAGCAGCGACACCAGCGTGCAGAAGAAAACGATGTTGAAAATGAGGCGCGCGCGTGGCACATCGGCCGCCAACGGCAAGATGGCAAAGATAATCGGCACTGCGCCACGCAAGCCGCACCACGACACATAAATTTTGTCGCGCAACGCTATTTTGCGGAATGGCAGCAGCGAAAGCAGCACGCTTATCGGACGCGAAACGAAAATCATTACCACGCTGATAATCAGACCGGGCAACCACACATCGAGCAGTTCGTGCGGATTGACCAGCAGACCCAAAGTCAAGAACATCAGCAACTGGAAGAGCCAAGTCAAACCGTTGAAAAAGCCCATGGTCGAGCGTTTGTGCTGAAACGACGAGTTGCCGATAATCAGACCGCCCACATAAACAGCCAGATAGCCGTTGCCTTTCATAAAGTAGGTGGCGGAAAAGATGAATATGCAGAAGGTGAATACCAAAATCGGGTAGAGCGAGGCGTTGTCGATTTTTATGCGATTGATAGCCCACACCGCCAATTTGCCAAACGCAAAACCGGCCAGCAAACCGATGCACAACTGCATGGCAATCATGCCAAGCACATACCACACACTGGGCGTAGTGCCTGCTTTCACAATGTCCATAAACACCAGCACCAGAATGTAGGCCATCGGGTCGTTGCTGCCGCTCTCGAGTTCGAGCGTGGGGCGCAGATTGTTTTTCAGGTGCAACCCTTTCGAGCGCAAAATGGCAAATACCGATGCCGAATCGGTAGACGACATGGTGCTAGCCAATAGGAGCGATGCCATCAGACCGATGCCCGCCGCCTCCATAGTCAGACCCATGATGAGCCACACCAACACGCCCGTTATGAGCGACATCAGAGCCACGCCTACTGTAGCCAGCACCAAACCTTGCGCCGCCACAGGCTTGATTTCGGAGATTTTGGTGTCCATACCGCCCGAAAACAGAATGATACACAACGCCACCGTACCGATAGTTTGTGCCACATAGATGTCCTCGAACTGAATGCCTAAACCATCGCTGCCGCACAGCATTCCGACCAGCAGAAAGAGCAACAACGCTGGCACACCAAACTTCGAACTGGCTTTACCAGCCATGATACTCAACAAAAATAGGACTGAAAGACCTAAAAGAATCAGTTCTAACGACATAAAAAAAACGGTTTTTACAAATTTTCTAATAGCCGCCGCAACACTGTGAACGACCGTTCGGGGGCGACTTCCCAAAAGTCGAAATACTGTTTGTAGTGGTCGTTCACGCCGGGCGTATCGCTTACCACGCGCAAACTCAAAAACGGCACACCATACATGTGGCACACCTGTGCAATGGCACAACTCTCCATATCGACGGCCAACGCTTCGGGGAAATGATTTTTAATGGCGTGTAAATCAGTCGGTTGCGACACAAATTGGTCGCCGCTGCACACCAACCCGATGTGCGTTTTTGCCTCTAATTTCAGACGCCGAAACGCATCGAGCAGCCGTGCGTCGGCAGGGTAGTAGAGCGGAAATCCTTGCACGCAGCCGTAGGGGTTGTCGCAGCCGCAGTCCACATCGTGATACACGGTGCGGTCGGCAGCCACCACATCGGCCACGCCCACCGAAGCGTCCAGTGCGCCCGCCACGCCCGAATTGATGATGCAGTCGGGGTTGAATGCGCGAATCAGTTCGGCAGCACCAACGGCCGCCGCCACCTTGCCGATGCCGCTCTTGAGCAACACCACACGGTGCGCCCCCAGCCTGCCCTCGACAAACGACCAGCCGCTCACCGTCCGCTCCGAACGGCTTTCGAGCAACTGCGCCACAAGCGCATGCTCCTTGTCCATCGCCACGATAATTCCAACCGTCATGCCCGTACTCATTTTGCCTGCAAAAATACAATTTTTTTTCAAAAAATTGATTTCAGAAATCAGAATTATTAGTCGCAAGACGAGATTTTAAGAACATAGAATATAGAGCATAGACCCTTTTAACTCCCAATTATTTAATTAGAGAGAAGAGGCATTGTTGTGCGCAAACTTGTCCCCTTTTCAAGGGGACGAGCGAAGCGGAGGGGTTAGAAAACCAAATCTGCAAATCCGCAAAAAAGGATGTGGCATGCCGCGCCCCCACTTTTCACTTTCAACTTTATAGACTTTCAACTAAATTTCGTATCTTTGCGGTTCGCTTTTTTGATACGATGGACGACATTCGCGAAGAGGGAAAAATAGAGGTTTTTGGGGCGCGGGTGCATAATTTGCGCAATATCGATGTAACTATTCCGCGCAACGCACTGACGGTGATTACGGGCTTGAGTGGCAGTGGCAAGTCGTCGCTGGCGTTCGACACGATTTATGCCGAAGGGCAACGCCGCTACATCGAGACTTTTTCGGCCTATGCACGGCATTTCATGGGCAATGTGGAGCGTCCCGATGTGGACGAAATCTCGGGGTTGAGTCCCGTTATCGCCATCGAGCAGAAGACAACGAGTAAAAACCCGCGTTCGACCGTGGGAACGACCACCGAAATTTACGACTTCCTGCGCCTACTCTATGCGCGCGCTGGCGAGGCCTACTCGTATGTTACGGGCGAAAAGATGGTGAAATACAGCGACGACCAAATCGTTTCGCTCATTTTCGATGCCTACGAGGGCAAACCGTGCTACCTGCTTGCGCCTGTGGTGAAAGGGCGCAAAGGCCACTACAAGGAACTTTTCGAGACTATTCGCCGCAAAGGCTATCTGAATGTGCGCATCGATGGCGAACTGCGCCAGATAACATTCGGCATGAAACTCGACCGCTACAAAAACCACGACATCGAGATTGTGATCGACAAGTTGGTGGTGGCGCGCAAAGACGAAAATCGCCTGAGAAAAAGTCTGCAAACGGCCATGCAGCAAGGCGATGGCGTGATTATGTTGCTGGAAAAAGATGGCGCACCGCGCTACCTTTCGCGCCACCTGATGTGCCCCACATCGGGCATTTCGTACAGCGACCCTGCGCCGCACAACTTTTCGTTCAACACGCCCAAAGGCGCTTGCCCGTGCTGCAAAGGGCTTGGCGTGGTCAATCAAATCGATATGGCGAAAATCATTCCCGACCGACGATTGAGCATTGCGCAAGGCGGCATCGTTCCGCTCGGAAAGGAATCTAACTCGCTCATTTTCTGGCAATTAAAGTCTATTGCCGAAAGATATGGCTTCACGCTGAAAACGCCCATTGCCGACATTCCCGACGAGGCGTTGGACGAGATTTTGAACGGCAGCGAAGAGCGTGTGCAGGTGAAAAATGCGTCGCTCGGCAACGACACCAACTACTTCACCGCCTACGAAGGCATTGTGCATTACATCGAAATACAACAAGAAATGGCCGAAATATCGGCGGCGGAGCAGAAGTGGGCAAACCAATTTTTTGCGACGGTGCAATGTCCCGAATGCCACGGCGCACGCCTCAATTGCGAAGCCCTGAACTACCGCATAGCGGGCAAAAATATCGCCGAACTGTCGGCTATGGAACTGGGCGACCTGCACGCTTGGCTGCGCGATGCGCCCAAAGCGATGTCGGAAAAACAGTTGGCCATCGCCACCGAAATTCTGAAAGAGATAAACACGCGCTTGCAATTTCTGTTCGATGTGGGGCTTGGATACCTATCGCTCGACCGTGCTTCGGCTACGCTGTCGGGCGGCGAAAGTCAGCGCATTCGCTTGGCTACGCAAATCGGGTCGCAACTGGTGAATGTGCTTTATATTCTCGACGAACCGAGCATCGGGCTGCATCAGCGCGACAACCAAAAACTGATTGCTTCGCTCAAAAATCTGCGCGACATGGGCAATTCGGTCATTGTGGTGGAACACGACGAGGAGATGATGCGCGCCGCCGACTACATTGTCGATCTTGGGCCGCGCGCTGGCCGATTGGGCGGCAATGTGGTGTTCGAAGGCACGCCCGCCGAAATGCTGATGCGCGACACACTCACATCGAGTTACCTGAACGGCACGCGCAAAATCGAGATTCCTGCCACACGGCGCACTGGCAACGGTCTTTGGCTCACACTGCGCGGTGCCAGCGGCAACAATCTGAAAAATGTCGATCTCGGCATTCCACTCGGCACGCTGGTGTGCATTACTGGCGTGTCGGGGTCGGGCAAATCGACACTGATAAACCGTACATTGCAGCCGATATTGAGCCAAAAACTCTACCGCTCGAACGAAAAACCGCTGCCCTACATCAGCATCGAAGGCATCGAAAATATCGACAAGGTGGTGAAGGTCGATCAAGCACCCATCGGACGCACACCGCGCTCAAATCCAGCCACTTACACCAATATTTTCACCGATATACGCAATCTTTTTGCCAATCTCACCGAATCGAAAATGCGTGGCTACAAACCCGGACGATTCTCGTTCAATACCGCTGGCGGTCGCTGCGAAACCTGCCGCGGCAATGGCTATAAAACGCTGGAAATGAACTTTTTGCCCGATGTGTTGGTGTCGTGCGAAGCGTGCCACGGCAAACGCTACAACCGCGAAACGCTCGAAGTGCGCTTCAAGGGAAAATCCATTGCCGATGTGCTGGATATGACGATAAACCAAGCGGTGGAATTTTTCGAAAATATGCCGTCGTTTGTCTATAAACTGAAAGTGCTGCAAGATGTCGGGTTGGGCTACATCAAACTGGGGCAGTCGAGCACCACGCTGTCGGGCGGCGAAAGTCAGCGCATAAAACTGGCCGCCGAACTGTCGAAACGCGACACAGGGCGCACACTCTACCTGCTCGACGAACCGACTACTGGCCTGCATTTCGAGGATATTCGTGTGCTGCTCGGCGTGCTGAATCGCCTTGTGAACCGCGGCAACACGGTGGTCGTCATCGAGCACAACCTTGATGTGGTAAAATGCGCCGACTACATCATCGACATGGGTCCCGAAGCTGGCAAACAAGGCGGCGAAATAGTCGCCGTTGGCACGCCCGAACAAGTCGCCCAAAGCCCCCAAAGCATCACTGCGCCGTACTTGAAACGGATGCTGTAAGCGTTGAATTATTGACCCATCGAATGTTCATTTTCGTGCGGACGCACTTGGTGCGCCCCTACTTTATAACTTTCCTGCTCAAAAAAAAACGCCTCTCTATCTCGCTGAAAATCAGCAAAATGTGAAATAATTTTGAAAAATCGGTACTTTGTTTGCGCAAAGTAGTATAAAATGTTGTACTTTTGTGGCGGCATTCGATCCAAAGGGGTTGGCTGCGTAGCGTTTTATTTGTACTTTTGCCTGTTCGATAGACAGATACGGCGATGATACAACTCGAGAACATTCACAAAACCTACAACCGCGGCACGGCAAATGCGCTGCATGTGCTGAAAGGCATCACGCTCGATGTGGCCGACGGCGAATTTGTCTCCATCATGGGTGCGTCGGGTTCGGGCAAATCGACACTGCTCAACATCGTCGGCATTCTCGACAACTACGACGAAGGTGCCTATCGCCTCGATGGACAACTCATCAAAAATCTGAGCGAAACAGAAGCCGCACGCGTGCGCAACGAGAAGATTGGCTTTGTCTTTCAGTCGTTCAATCTGATTGGCTACAAAACGGCGTTGGAAAATGTGGCGTTGCCGCTCTACTACCGTGGCATCGGGCGCAAACGCCGTAACGCACTGGCTATGGAGTATCTCGACAAGATGGGGCTGAAAGAGTGGGCCAACCACCTGCCCAACGAACTGTCGGGCGGTCAGAAACAGCGTGTGGCCATAGCGCGCGCCATCATCGCCAAACCGCGGCTGGTGCTGGCCGACGAACCGACGGGCGCACTCGACAGCGCCACATCGCAAGAGGTGATGAACCTGCTGCGCCAAGTGAACGCCGACGAGCATGTAACGATGGTGGTGGTAACGCACGCCCTCGAAGTGGCAGAGCAGACACAGCGCATCATTCGTTTCAAAGATGGCGTGATAGAGAGCGACCGATGAAAGACCTTTTCGACGAAATATGGCTCACCATACGCGCCAACAAGTTGCGGACTTGCCTCACAGGCTTCTCCATTGCATGGGGCATATTCATGCTCATCATCTTGCTGGGCGCAGGCAACGGCTTGCAAAACGGCATGAAAAAAGGGTTTCGCTACATGGCGCAAAATGTGATTTCGCTCTACCCCGGCTACACCTCGAAAGCCTACGGCGGCATGCAAAAGGGGCGGCGCATCTATTTCACCCAAGCCGATGTCGATTTTCTGAAACGCAATGTGCCAAATTATACCGATTTTTCGGCCATTTACGACAAATGGAATTCGACTATAACCTACGGCAAAGAGGCTGTTTCGACCAATATGAGCGGCGTGGAGCCTGGTTTTGAAAAAATGCGTATGCTCGAGACCAAGAGCGGCCGCTTTTTGAACGCTGCCGACCAGCGCGAGCGGCGCAAAGCGGTGGTGATACACACCCAAACTGCCCAAGCGCTGTTCCACGGCGGCGAGGCTGTGGGGAAATATGTGCAGATCGACAATGTGCCGTTTTGTGTGGTGGGCGTTTACGAAAACGAGGGTGGCGGCGGCAATCGCCAGCCCGAATTTTACATTCCCTACGCCACGGCACAGGCCATTTTCAACGCTTCGGGGCGCATCTACGATGTGTCGTTCACGGTCGAAGGCATCGAGACCAAAGCCGCCAGCGAGCAGTATACCCAAAACCTGCGGCAACTGCTGGCGCAGCGTTTGCAGTTCGACCCCACCGACCAAAACGCCATCTGGATAGCCGACCGCATACAGAGTTACATGCAGGCACAAACCATTTTCGGCGCGATTGCGCTTTTTGTCTGGATTATCGGCATTGGCACGCTGGTGGCGGGCATTGTGGGCGTGAGCAACATTATGCTGATAACTGTGAAAGAGCGCACCCACGAGTTTGGCATTCGTAAAGCGTTGGGCGCATCGCCCGCCTCGATTTTGCGGCAAGTGGTGGTGGAATCGCTCACGATAACGGCCATTTTTGGCTTTCTCGGCATGATGTTGGGCATTTTCACCACCGAAGGCGTGGCTAAATTGCTCGAAATGGCGCAGCAAGGTTCCGACGACATCACCATTTTTGCCAACCCAACGGTCGATTTGAGCATTGTGCTGGCGGCAACGGCCATTCTGGTGGTGGCTGGCGTATTGGCAGGATATGTGCCTGCACGGCGCGCCGTCGGCATAAAACCGATAGAGGCATTGCAGTACAAATGAAACGCTTGGAGCGATGTTCGATTTAGACTTTTGGCACGAGATTCAACAGGCGGTTATGCGCAACAAGTCGCGCAGTCTGCTCACGGCGTTTGGCGTCTTTTGGGGCATGTTTATGCTCACTGTGATGGCTGGCATGGGCATCGGCGTACGCAACGGTATAAACAGTGGTGTCGATCAGATAGAATCGAACTCGGTATTTATGTGGTCGGACAAGACCTCGGAGGCCTACAAAGGCTTTCAGCGCGGCCGCTACTGGACTATAAGCACCAGCGACTACGAGGCGGTGAAGCAGCAGTTTGCGCCACGCATAAAATACAGCAGCGGCATTGTGTGGGGCGACAGTCGCGGCGACAAAAATGTGGTGCGCGGCGAACGGTCGGGCTCATTTTCGGTGATGGGATTCGCTGCCGAATACGACAAAATTGAGCCTGTGCGCATACTGCAAGGCCGCTTTATCAACGACATGGATGTGCGCGACCACCGCAAAGTGTGCGTGGTGGGCAAACGCGTGGTGAACGACCTTTTTGCGCCGGGCGAACAGCCCATCGGCGAACTTGTTCGGGTGAATGGTGTGTACTACACCATCGTTGGCGTGGTGGAACCGCTGTCGGACAGAATACAACTCTTCGGCAACTGGGACGAACTGGTGAGTCTGCCGATAACCACGCTGCAACTGGCGCAAAATCAGGTGAACACGATTCACTGCCTTGCCATTGCGGCGCACGCTTCGGAAAATATCGAAACGCTCGAAACCGATGTGAAACAGTTTTTGAAACAGCGCAACAATATCTCGCCTACCGACGAGCAGGCCATCAGTTCGTTCAACTTGAGCAAAATGTTCCAACTGTTCGCCGGGCTAACCATCGGCATCAATGTGCTGATTTGGATTGTGGGACTTGGCACACTTCTTGCAGGAGTTATTGGTGTAAGCAACATCATGCTGGTAACGGTGCGAGAGCGCACACAAGAGATTGGCGTACGGCGGGCGTTGGGTGCGTCGCCACTGAACATCATCAAGCAGATAATGTGCGAAAGTCTCGTACTCACCGTTGTGGCGGGGCTGCTTGGGTTGGTCGGCGGCGTGGGCGTGTTGGTGGCGGTGTCGTCGCTGCTGACCAATGCGGGCGATGCCAGCCAATTTCTGCTCAATCCGCAAATTTCGTTCAATATAGCGATGGCGGCACTGGCTATCATCGTTGTGGCGGGGCTGTTTGCGGGCTGGCTGCCGTCGAAACGCGCGCTGCAAATAAAAGCCATCGACGCACTGCGTGACGAATAGCGCAAAAAATGGACATTCCCTTTTTCAGAAAAAGATGAATAACGCAAAACGACGAACAAACCGACTGCTTTTGGTGGCTCTCTGCTGGGCGACGCTGCCTGCTTACGCGCTCACCAAGCACGAAACCGACTCGCTGCGCCACGAGGTGCGCCTCGGTTGGGGCGATATGCTGTTCGAAACCGCCGTATGGCACAGCACGCGCCACACCGACGACTATCGCTACACTGGACATCTGTTTGCCGAGTACCAATATCACCCAAAATCGTGGCTTTCGGTGGGCATGATAGCCGACTACGAGCAGGTGCTGTGGCGGCAACTGGACGACAATTCGCAGCACACATTCTACAACATCGGGCTGCTGCCGACGGTGCGGTTTACCTACTATTTTCACGAATATGTCAATCTCTATTCGGCACTGTTTGTGGGCTTGAATGTGAACGGCGGCAGCGACCGCGACTTCCGCAATCGGCTTGTGGCGTGCGCGCCAGCGTTTGGCATCACTGCCTTGGGTGTGAGTGTGGGCAAAGCGCACTGGTTTGGTGCGGTGGAGATTGGCGGTCTGAACGCCCTCGTGAGCAAAGACGAAATCTATATGGTGGGGTCGCGGCTCTTTACAGCGTCGGTGGGCTATCGTTTTTGAACAATTTTTAGAGCAAAAAATCGGGAAAATGGAGAAAATCACTGCAAATATAGCGTTGTTGGCACTGTTGTTGGTCGCCATGGGCTGCAAACACGACACGCCCGAATATATCGATTTCAGCAGTTACCAAAATCTGGGGCGCACCTTTGTGCCGATGAGCGAAACCACCAGCGACATCATGGACGAAGCCCCGTGGGACAACATCGAGGAGCAGGTCGAGTTCGACGAGAATGGCGACATTGTTGCACCACAGCACGCTCCCGCCACGCGCGCCACATCGATAACACAAACCGACCTTTTTCGCGAACTGATATCGGCGTTCAATGCGCGCAAAGTGCATCAGGTGGCGGGCGTTTACGAAAGCACCGACCTGCACGGCAATCCGATTCGTGTGTCGGGCAAATTTTTCTACCCCAAAAACGAGCCGATGAAAAACCTGATTGTGGTGTCGCACTACACCATCGGGGCGAACCGCGAAGCACCGTCGGAAACATTCAGTTTTGAGGGCATGTTTGCCGCTTTGGGCTACGGCGTAATTATGGCCGACTACATCGGGTTTGGCGTTACTGCCGACAGCATTCACCCCTATTTGCAGGCCGAAACCACGGCGCGCAATGTGATTGATATGGCGTTGGCGGTGCGGCCGTTTATTGCTGCACGCGGTTTGAAAGTGGAGTCGGACGAAATCATCTTGCTCGGCTATTCGCAGGGCGGCGCAACCACGCTACATGTGCAGCGGCTGCTCGAAACGCTGCCCGAATACAAGGGACTTTTCAAAATCAAGAAAAACTACGCTGGCGCAGGGCCTTACGACATAGCGCGCACCTACGACTACTGCGTGAAACAGGACAAAACAGGCATTCCGTGCGCCATTCCGATGATTATTCAGGGCATGAGCGCGGGCATGGACAAGCCGCTCGACATGGAGTTTTTCTTCAAAGACCCGCTGCTGTCGAACTACGACGAGTGGCTCAATTCGAAGCGATATACCGTGAATCAGATGTCGACACTCATCGGTGTGAACCGTTTGAGCAAAATTCTGACCGAAAACGGCATCGACCGCACCAAAAACGAGACGGCGCGTTTCTATCGCGAATTGATTCAAAACAGCATTCCGCGCACCTATTTTCCTCAAGCGCCGCTCTATATGTTCCACTCGGAGGACGACCAGACCGTGCCGTTTGTCAATTCGCAGGTGATGCAGCGGCAGTTCCGCGAAAAATCGCCGCAAGTGGAGTACGATTTTGGGCATTACGGCAACCACATGAAAGGAGCCATCAAATTTCTACAAAAAGTTGGTAAGGAGTTGAAAAAATGAGAACGAAGATACTGAAAATCACCAGTTTAGCGGCGTTTCTGATTTTGCTGTCGGCATGCAAAAAAGAGACGGTAACCAGCAGCACCTTCGATATGTCGGTGAGCAAAATACAGTCGTCGGCCGTGTGGATCGATGTGATTCCCGAAAACAACGACTTTTACTACCGTGTGGGCATTGCGTCGGCAGCCGATTACGCCAAATTTGAGTCCGATGCCAAATTTATCGACAACGATTATGCCGAAACGCTCGAACTCTACAACACAATTTGCGAACTTTTGGGGCGCGACAATGTAAAATCGCTCGAAGAGACGATGTTCGAGGTCGGTGCTATCGACGGTCAGCGCAAAATGCTGCAACCCGAAACCGACTACTACCTCTACGCCTACAGGCTCGACCGCAAAAAGAAGCCGATAAAAACGCTCATCAAAGTGCCGTTCAAAACGGTGAAAAAGCCCGTTTCCGACATCACTTTTGCGCTCACAGCCAACGGTTCGCAACTGACTGTGAAGCCATCGAACAACGACACCTACTATTGGGATCACGAACTGAAACAGAACATCGACGACGACTATTTCGGCTCTATCTATCTCTGTTTCAGCGACATAATCGATACTTACTACGAATACGATTTCATCAACAGTCTGCTCTCGCAAGGCGACGACGACGACGATGTGGCGATTTACTATCCGCTTTCGGTGGGCGACACGCTGCAAGTGGCGTGCGTGGGCTACGCTGGCGAGCCATCGTCGAAATACCAATTTTTCGAGGTGATTTACCAAGGCGAAAACGCCCCCGCCGAGGTGCGCTCGATACAAGATCCGCTGTACGAAATGTTAGATTCGACAAACTATGCGCAGGCTTCGGCACGCCAAAATGCCATCGAGCGGTGCATTAAAAAAGTGAGTAGTGAGAAGTGAGGAATTTTTTAGTTTGAAAGTGAGAAAGTATAAAAGTGCGAAAGTAGGGACGCACCGCGTGCGTCCGAGAATATAGACTTTTTAATTACCCAATTATCTAATTTCCAATTACTTAATTAAAAATTCAGTGGCATTTTGGAACGCAATAATTCTAAATTCACAATTCTTAATTGAAGAAAACCCCTCCCCTGCTTACGCAGGTGCTCCCCTTGAAAAGGGGAGATGTAAAGAAACAACTTGGATGCGTTCCTGTCCCCTTTACAAGGGGACGAGAAAAACGGGAATCCGTTTTTCGGGTGGGGTTAGAAAACAAAATCAACAGAAAACTTAGAAACAAAAATTGCGATAGCAATTTTGAGAAACCAGAAACCAGAAAAGGAATTTTTCTCTTAAAAATTGAACAGATATGAAAAGAGCCATTAGAATTGTGCTGCTGTCGCTGCTGGGAGTGGCAGTTGTGGGTATGTTTGTGTTTTTGTGGCAAAAGTCGCGCCCCAAGGCCGTAACCTACGACATTGTAACGCCGTCGCTGCAAACCATAGCGAAAATGAGCGTGGCAACAGGCAAAATTGAGCCGCGCAACGAGGTGGAAATCAAGCCGCAAATATCGGGCATCATCTCCGAAATCTACAAAGAGGCGGGACAGAAAGTGGCGGTGGGCGAAATCATCGCGCTGGTCAAGGTGATTCCCGAAATGAGCCAACTGAACAGTGCCGAAAGTCGCATCAATGTGGCAAAAATCGACTTGGAACGCGTCGAAGAGCAGTACAACCGCGACAAAGACCTCTACAACAAAAAAGTGCTTGCCCGCGAAGAGTACGAAACGAGCCGCGCCAACTACCTGAAAGCCAAAGAGGAACTGCAAAACGCCAAAGATAGTTACGAAATTGTGCGCGACGGCATTGCGCGCCGCTCGGGAGCGTACAGCAACACGCAAATTCGCTCCACCATCACGGGCACTATTCTCGACATTCCTGTGAAAGTGGGCAATTCGGTCATTCAGTCGAACAACTTCAACGACGGCACCACCATCGCCACCATTGCCGACCTTGGCGACATGATTTTCGAAGGGAAAATCGACGAAACCGAAGTCGGGCGCATACGCGAAGGCATGCCTATCGTGCTGAAAATCGGCGCGTTACAAGGACAAACTTTCGATGCCACGCTCGAATATATCTCGCCCAAAGGCACCGAAGAGAATGGCGCAGTGATGTTCGAAATGAAGGCCGCCGCACGCATTCCCGATTCGGTGCTGGTGCGCTCGGGCTATAGTGCCAACGCCGAAATTATTCTCGACAAACGCGAAAATGTGCTCGCCATTCCCGAAAGTTCGGTGGTGTTCGAAAACGACTCGTCGTTTGTTTATGTGCTGAAAAGCGGCAGCGACAAAGAGCAGCAGTTCGACCGCCAACCGATAACCGTGGGGCTTTCCGACGGCTTGAATGTGGAGATTCTGTCAGGCATCGGCGATTCGACACAGGTGCGCGGCTTGCAACAGATCGAAAACTAAATTCTGCGCTATGAAACAACTCATCATTTTCGTTGGCGTGCTTGCCGCCGTGGCAACGGCACAGGCGCAAGCGGCGTGGTCGCTGCGGCAGTGCATCGACTATGCGGTCGAAAACAATGTCAGCGTGCAGCAAACGGCTTTGCAGCGCGACTATCAGGCGTTGTCGCTCAAAACCTCGAAACTCAGTTTTCTGCCCGATTTGAATGCTGGTTTGGGACAAGATTTTTCGTTCGGGCGCGCCACTGGCAAGGACAATGTTACCGTCGATCAGTCGATGGGCAACACCACTTTTCGCCTCTCGACCTCGATGCCGATTTTCACAGGATTGCGCATCACCAACCAGATAAAAGCCGACAAACTCGACCTGCAAGCCGCCACCGACGATTTGAGCAAAGCCCAAGAAGATTTAACGCTGCAAATCGCTGGATTTTATCTGAATGTACTGTACAACAAGGAGTTAGTTGCCATTGCCGACGACCAAGTGGCGATTAGCGAAGCGCAGGTCGAAAACTGCGAATCGCTGGTGGCAGCAGGCAAAAAGCCCGAATCGGAACTCTACGAAAACAGGGCGCAACTGGCCGTGGATATGCAGACGCGCACCGAAGTCGCCAACGCCTTGCGGTTGGCCATTTTGGAACTCTGCCAAGCCATCAACTATACCGATGTGGCGGCGTTCGATGTGGCAGATGTCGATGTCGAGCGTCTGCTGGCTATCGAACTCGACCGCTTGGCGTCGCCCGACGATGCGTACCGCTATTCGCTCGAAAATCGCCCTGCCATTCGCGCCTCGGAAGCACGCATTGCCAGCAGTCTTGCCTCGGTAAAGGTGGCGCAATCGGCCTACTATCCGCAACTCAGCCTGAACGCAGGCTACAACACGGGCTACTACCATCTGTTCAATGGCGAAAATGTCGGCTTTGGCACGCAACTTGGCAACAACAGCAGCGAATACATCAGTTTGTCGCTCTCGATTCCGATTTTCAATCGCCTATCGACGGTCAATCAGGTGAAGCAGGCGCGTATCACGGTCGAAAATCGCCAACTGGCACTCGAAAACGAGAAACAGTCGCTGCTGAAAGAGATTCAGACAGCCTATTACAACGCTGTGGCGGCGCGCGACAAGTATGTGGCGGCTGGACGCACGGCCGAATCGGCGCGCGTGGCGTTCGACTACGAGCAAGCCAAATACGACAGCGGCAAATCGACGCCCTACGACTTCAATACGGCAAAATTGCGTTTGGAAAAGGCGCGTGCACAAGAGACACAAGCCAAGTACGAATTTCTGTTCCGCAACAAAATTTTCGCCTTCTACAATGGCGAAGCGATTGATTTGTAGCGAGTTACAAATCGACATCCCACGCCACTTGCAGCGCACGAAAGTCGGGTTGGCACAGCATTTTGCGCGCCAGTTGGTCTATCTGCTGCTTGGCAGGTTCGGGCGATTGCGCCGCCGCAATTTTCAGCACAATGTGCTTGATAAATTTGTTCTGCACACGTCCCACTGGCGGATTGTCGGGTCCATACACAAGGTCGCCAAAGGTTTGGCGCAGCCCGCTGGCCATCTGCGTGGCGGCACGCGCAAGCGTTTGTGCATCGTGGTGTTTCAGAATTATCTGCACCAATCGGTAGTAGGGCGGATAGCGGAATAGCGCGCGCTCGGTCATCTCACGGTCGAAAAAAGTGCGGTAGTCGCCGCTCAGCACATCGCGTATCACAGGGTGTTGCGGCTGCGAGGTTTGCAGCACCACCACGCCACGGCGGTTTTTGCGCCCAGCGCGACCGCTCACTTGGGTCAGCAGTTGAAACGCACGCTCGTAAGCCCGAAAATCGGGATAATTCAGCAGGTTGTCGGCGTTCAGCACGCCCACCAAGCCCACACCCTCGAAGTCGAGCCCCTTCGCCACCATCTGCGTACCGACCAAAATATCGATCTCTTTGGCTTCGAATGCGCTGATAATGCGTGCGAACGCCCGTTTTTGGCGCGTGGTGTCCAAATCCATACGCTCGATGCGCGCTTCGGGAAAGAGTGCCGCCACCTCTGCCTCGATTTGCTCTGTGCCGAACCCGTGCATTTGCAGCGCAGCCTGTCCGCATTCGGGACAAACGGTGGGCGGCGTCTGTTTATAGCCGCAGTAGTGGCAGGTGAGTTTGCCGAAGGCCTTGTGGTAGGTCAGACTCACATCGCAGTGTGGGCAGCGTGGCGTCCAACCGCATTGGCGGCATTCGGTATAAGGTGCGAAGCCCCTTCTGTTCTGAAACAAAATAACCTGTTCGCACTGCGACAGTGCCTCTTTTATCTTTGCAACAAGCGGATCGGACAGGTGGCTAGTCATCTGTTTTTTGCGGTAGGCTTCGGTCAAATCGACGGCCACAATTTCGGGCGGTTCGGTCTGCGCATAGCGCGATTTCAGTTCTACCAACCCAAATTTTCCATTGAGTGCATTGCAATAACTTTCGACCGACGGTGTGGCACTGCCGAGCAGCGTTTTGGCCTTGAATTGCGCCGCCAACATCAAAGCGGCGTTGCGTGCGTGGTAGCGTGGCGCAGTGTCAATCTGCTTGTACGATGCGTCGTGCTCCTCGTCCACCACCACCAATCCCAAATTTCGGAACGGCAAAAAGAGTGCCGACCGCGCGCCAATAACGATTTGGTGCGGATTTTCACCAAGCATATCGTTCCAAATCTCCACACGCTCGGCTTCGGAAAATTTGGAGTGGTACACCGCCATTTTTTCGCCAAAAATATCTTTGAGCCGCTCGGTCAGTTGCGTGGTCAGCGCAATTTCTGGCACAAGAAAAAGCACCTGCTTGCCCGTTGCCAATGTGTTGCTCATCAGGTGCGTGTAGAGTTCGGTTTTGCCGCTGGCCGTTACGCCGTGCAGCAGCACCGTGTTTTTTTCGCCGAAAAGGCGGCGGATTTCGTCGTAAGCGCGCTGTTGGTCGGCAGTCAGTGGTGCAGCCGTCGCCGACTGCTCAAACGGTTTGATGCGTGCCATTTCGCGCTCCTGTTGCACAAATATGCCTCTGTCAATCAGTTGTTTACAGATTGTCGCCGTGGCATTGGCACGCTGTAACAGTTCGCTTTTGCGCACAAAATCGTGCTGCGGACTCATCGCCAAATAAGCCTCCAAAAGTTGCCGCTGTTTTTTGGCTCTGGCAGGCACTTCGGGCAGTGCGCCGTCGCTTTTCAGTGCGATATAATTTTCGGTGCGCGGTCGGTACTGCTCACAGAGTTCCTCGTGCAGCGTTACAACGCCTTGCGCCAGCAGGCGTTTGATGGCAGGGTAGGTGTCCTTCACATCGAGCAGTTTGTTCAGCGCATCGATGGTGTGCGCCTTGCCGTCGGTCAGCAGGGCGCAGAGGCGTTGCTCTTTGGCCGACAGATTTTCGGTATTCGCATCAGGCGCGAGTTCCACCGTCGTCTCGCTTTCGAGTTTCAGTGCCGATGGCAGTGCCGTTTTGTACACATCGCCGAGCGTGGCGCGGTAGTAGGTCGCCATCCAGTGCCAAAAGCGCAGTTGTTCACCCAAAACAATTGGCTGCTCGTCGAGTTGCGCCGCCACACTTTTGATTGTAGCGCAGTTGGGCGGTTCGTTGCTCACACCACACACAATGCCTGTATAGAACCGCCTTGCGCCGAACGGCACCACTACGCGCATACCCACCGCAAGCGTTGGTTGCAAATTTTCGGGAATGGCGTAACTGTATGTTTGCGCCAGCGGAAAAGGCAATATGACATCGGCGTAGAGCATCGTAGCGCAAAATTACAAAAAAATGCGAAAAAAAATCAACGCTTCAACAAATAACCAAATCTACAAGTGAAAGTTTATAGGTGAGAGGTTAGAGTTTAGAGAGCATAGAACATAGACAAAATTAGTGTGAAAGTCTATAAAGTGGAAAGTGAAAAGTAGGGACGCACCGAGTGCGTCCGAGAACATAGAATATAGAAGATAGAGCATAGACAAAAATTATTTGAAGATTTGAAGATTGCGCCGCTTGGGGGCGCAAAACCCCATAATTCTAAATTCATAACTCTTAATTAAGGAAGGCCTTTCTCCCGGAGGGGGACATGGGAAAGGGGGCTACAATGAACAATGAATAATAATTGCGGCGTTCAAAATACCGACAATTTGAAATTTGAAATCTGAAATCGGCTTCGCCGACAACTTGAAACCCTGAAATTTGAAATTGCTGCGCAGCGAACCTCCCCCTTGGGGGATTAGAGGGGGTCTTGGAATTCTAAAATTGCCTCGCTGGCACGAAATTTGCAATGATTTTTGTATATCGAAAAAAAGCCGTACCTTTGCGGCGATTTTAAGGTTTTATTTTTTGGTCTAAATTTTTACAATTATGAAAGAAAAAATCGGAACGAACGCTGGACTCGTTTGGCAGTCGCTGAACGAAGGCGCGAAAGAGGTGAAGGCTCTGAAAAAAGCCACCAAGTTGAACGACAAAGATTTGTATGCCGCACTGGGCTGGTTGGCTCGTGAGGAGAAAATCAACTTCACCGAAACGGAAACGGACATTCTGGTAAGCCTCTGCTAAACGGCACACCACTACACACAAATCGACCTCGAATGCTCGGGGTCGATTTTTTTTGCGGGGATTTCTATAAATTCCTTTGTAGTGATTTTTGATTTTTGGGCTAGCAGATGTTTGGCTTGAACAAAAGCGCAATGCGGTGACATTGTAATTGAGTGAAAGTCAAAGAGATGCAGCCCAAAAATCAAAAAGCGCACAAAAGTATTCAGAGATTCGACATTTATTAATTTTTTACAAAACGGGGAATTTATAGAAGTACCCGTTTGCCTATTTTTGGGCGGCTACCGTGCCATGCAATCTTCGATGATTTCGGTCAGCACGGCGGTGATGTCGAGGCCAGCGGCGCGCACCTGCTGCGGAATGAAACTGGTGGCTGTCATGCCCGGCGTGGTGTTCACCTCGAGCAGGTAGGGCGTACCATCGGCAGCGATGATGTAGTCGGCGCGAATGATGCCGCGGGCGTTGAGTGCGGTGTAGATTTTGCGTGTTTCGGCCTGAACGCTATCGCGCCATGCGTCGGGAATGCGTGCTGGTGTAATCTCCTGCACTTGGCCGTTGTATTTGGCGTCGTAGTCGAAAAATTCGTTGTCGGTAACCACCTCGGTTACAGGGAAAACCACCTCTTTGGTGCGTGTGCGGTACATGCCGCAGGTTACCTCGGTGCCTGTGAGCAGCGCTTCGACCATCGCTTCGGAGCCTTCGGCCAGTGCCTTGTCGATGGCAGGGCGCAGTTGGTCGGCAGTTTTCACTTTGGTAACGCCAAAACTGCTACCGCCGTCGCACGGTTTCACAAAGCAGGGCAGCCCTATTTCGCCGATTATTTGCTCCTCGTCGATGGCTGTGCGGCTGTGCAGCCAGACCGATTTTGCGGTATGCACGCCGAAACTTTTCAGATATTGGTTGCACGGAAATTTATCGAAAGTGAGTGCGGCTGCCAGCACATCGCAGCACGAGAACGGAATGCCCAGCAGGCGGAAATAGCCTTGCAGCAGCCCATTTTCGCCCGGCGTGCCGTGAATGGTGATGTAGGCAAAATCGAACGAGATTTTTGTGCCGTCGAGTGTGAACGAAAAGTCGTTTTTGTCGATAGGCAGTTTGCGTCCGTCGGGCAGTTCGGCTTGCCACCGACCGCTCACAATGGTAACGAGGTATTTGGTGTAGCGCTCGCTGTCGATAAATTGGTCGAGCCCGGCGGCACTGCGCAGCGACACCCCCCATTCCGACGAGTCGCCGCCCGCCACTATTGCAACTGTTTTTTTCATTTTCTTTGTTAAACCGTTTATAGTAAGTTGATTGTTGATTTGGTTGTTTGCGGATTTGGTTATTTGGTTATTTGTTGAATCGTTGAATTGTCGAATTGTTCGGACGCACTCGGTGCGTCCCTACACTGTCAATTGTCAATTATCAATTGGTTATTTGGTTTCTAACCCCTCCGCTTCGCTCGTCCCCTTGCAAAGGGGACAGGCTCGCGCTATTGTTGGTTCAGTCCTCTCCCCTTTTCAAGGGGAGTACCTGCGTAAGCAGGGGAGGGGTTCTAATCAATTAAGAATTTTCAATTTAGAATTAAGAATTGTTCGCGTTCCCAAAAGCCGTAATTTTCAAATCTTCAAATCTTCAAATAATTAAGTAATTGGAAATTAGATAATTAGGTAATTAAGATCACTTGTGAAAATTCAGTAATTTGACGAATATGGGCTTTCTGCATTTTTTCGCCGTGCAAAAGTACAAAAATATGGCGTTCCGATGAAAAATTTGACTGTTTTTTGCCATTTTTTTTGTAAGAGATATGTTATGTTTAATATTTATAAGGATTTAGAAAGATTTGTTAGTACCAATTTTTAATTAAAAATCGCTCATTTACTTACAATTTGTTACTTTTTGGCGGATTTTTTTCATTTTTTTTTTTTTTTTTTTTTTTTTTTTTTTTTGCGCATTTTTAACACAATTTGTTACTTGTCTATAAGAAATTTATTGTATTTTTGCCGCGCGGAAGTCAGACACTCGTTGTTGGGCTTTTGCATTCAGTAACAGGTTTATTAAAAAGGGTGAAAAAGATTGGTTTTTCCAATACTTGCCGTGTGTGTGCCGTCTGTAGTTACGGTGGCGTTTGGCAAGCGATTTTTCCCCATTTGATAGGAAAATTATGAAAAAGTTGTTTACGAGCGTGCGACCACTCTTCGCATTGGCCCTGATGGCCTGTCTGTCGCTCTCGGCATACGCCTTCGAGGTTGGCGACACCATTGTGATTGGCGTAAATGGACACTATCTAAAGGGCAGCATCAGTTATAATTATGGCTCGATAACTGCCACTAACAATCTGAATAGTGGCAGCGACAAGGAAAATACCCTATGGGTGGTAGAAGCATCGGCGGATGGCGATACGAAAAATTTCTACTTTTATAACCTTGGGATCTACAAAACTACCAATAGAAAGTGGTATTTGAGTTATTCGTCAGGAAATGATCGCAATACTATTTATTTAAGCACTTTCGGCAGTACGAACCGCGGCTACATTTGGCAGGCCAACAACAACGGCGAATCGTCGGCACAGATATGTTGTAAAAGGGGGGGGCAAACGCGCTATCTCTCCATAGAATATTGGTGGTATTACGAAATTTCACTAACAAGAACTCAAACCACGCAAAGCACGCACATCTACCACTTCGACCATGAGCACGAGGGCGCTGTGTATAACGCCACCGATGGCAAACTGCTGCCTGTGGCCGCCGACGGCGTTACCAGTGCCTACTACTGGCCGTGGGAGAGCAAAACCAAGACCTTTACCATTCCTTACCGTCTGAAATGGATAGAGGTGCGCTACACTTCGACGACAAATGCCAGCGTGCCAATTAATGTGTCGGACATACAGGTGTGCGACGACGAGAGCAGCAACACCACTACCTGCCCCTATTGCAGCGGCGCGCAGATAGTGAGTTACCGCTGGGCGACAGGCCAGTTGGCACCCGCCAGTGTGTCGTACAGCGGACGCAGCATCACCATCACCACTGCCGATAAGCCGACCAGCAACCCCTTGCAGTCGCGCCACGACACGCTGGTAGTTACCGTGGAGTTTGGCGGTCGCCAATACGCCCTGAATGTGCTGATGGAGCAGGTTACGGCGCGTCAAGTAACGGTCGATTCGGTAGCGATAACGATGTCGCCAACCTACTACGAATTTCCGAATGCCGATGCAACGAAATTCTTCACCGTGAGCGGCAAACTGCACCAAGGCGAAATTACCTACTTCAGCGATGGCACAGAAAATAGCAGCGTGCAAGTCAGCGACTACACCATAGATTTGACGGGCAAAAATGTCGATATTGCTCTCTACGACAAGGAGTTTGCCGACAGTTGGACTGCCAGCGTGCAGAACACTAACCAGATAGCAGTGCATGTGCCAGCCGCCGCTGCCACGCAGGTGAACAATCCGCATGCGCGGTTGGGCTGCATCTACCAATACAACGGCAAAGTGTCGCGCTGCGATGCCGATTTGCTGCAAAAAGTCTATACAGGAACGGTCGATTTTAGCCATCAAAAGGGCGTTACTGGCCGCGCGTGGGACGCACGCAACATGCAAGGCACGCACACCGTGCATTACACCATCTATGCCACTCAAGGCGAAACATGCAAACTGGTGGTGCCAGAATCGACTTTCCAAGGCTACTGGCGCTGGTACGACTACGCCACCGACCACAAAGTAACGAGCGGATTGAGTGTGAGCAATGCCACCAAAAACGACTATGGTGCATTTGCCATCAACCGACAACTCGGCTCGTCGCCCGCCACCTACACCATGCCCGATGCCACCACGCACTATATCGGACTCGATGTATCGGCCTACAAAGACTACACCTTCGAAACCAGCAAGATAGTTGAGCCGACGCTCTCGTTCCGTGTAATCTACGAGATACGCCCTGCCGCCGAAATGGCCAATGCACTCTCGGCCTGCACAGGCGACACCTATCTCGAAGAGTACAACATGATAGCAGGCACCTGCAACCCCATCTATCTTGGAGCACAGTACCATTTCGAGTCAAACAGCGATTTCTCGAATTACTTTGTAAACTACAACGGCAACATCTATCGTGCCGACCAATACCGCTGGAAACGCAACGGCATGGTGTTGAACAGTCCCACTATCATGGGCAACTACCTGAAAGTGAGCGAAACCAGTGTGGGCAAGGTGGTCTATACGCTCGAAATGCGTTATAGCGACTACGGCAGTTGGGTGAATGTGGCAAAATTCACAGTCGATGTGCAGGAATGCGCAAGCGTTGGCCCTGTGCAGGAGCGTTCGGGCAAAGCCATTATTACCGATGATGAATTGGCCGAAAAATACACGCTGCTTACCAAACTCGATTTCGACTACGACCGCCCCGGCACCACCGACTATCGCGCCTACAGCAAGCCGCTCGGCTGGGACGAAGCCACCTACGGCTTCACCTACGCCGACCAAGACAATCCGCCATTCACACGCCTTGTGCAGAAACTGTTCCCCTACTGGGGCGAATATATGTTTATCAACTCCACACGCGACGGCTGTCCGGGCAGCACTTGGCTGGCCGAAGCCTACAACCGCAGCGGTGCCGAAAACGGCTACATGCTCTACTGCGACGGCACTTCGATGCCTGGCGTTGTGGTGAGCCTCGACCTGCAAGCGCAACTCTGCGCTGGCTCGCGTATGTTCTGCTCGGCGTGGATAAACTCGGCTGGCTCGGGTTCGTCGCCTGTGTTCCAGTTCCAGTTGGTGGGCATCGACGATAGCGGCGCAGAACACGCACTCACCACCTACACCACAGGCGAGGTGAGCGACAAACTCGGTTGGCAGCAGGTGTTTTTCTCGGTAGAATCGAACGACGACTACGAAAACTACCGCATGCGCATCACCAACCACTGCGCCTCGGCCAGCGGTAACGACTTCCTAATCGACGACATTCGCATCTATGGCTCGTCGCCTGTGGTTTCGGCCGTGCAAGCCTCTACCGTGTGCGACGACGACAGCCCGAACATCACCTCGCTCTCGCGTGTCGATTTTCAGTCGCTGGCGGGCATCGATTGGAGCGGCGCAAAACTCTACGGACAGTGGTACAACGAAACTGGCAATCGTGTGATAACATCGGCACAATACCTGAACCGCGACCCCGACGGCACTTGCGGCCACATTGTGCTACCCAACGGCGACGACGACATCGCTGCAAATCATGCTGACGAGATTTACACATCGACCGACGACCTGCTGGCAGCACACGCCACCGACCCCGACAAAGTAATCGGCTATGTGATGGAAACGCACGACGATGGCACCAGCCACTATGTACTCTACTTGGCGCAATCAATCGAATGCGGTGCCGACTCGACCATCACGCTGCGCATGGCCTTCAGCAAACAGGGCTTGGCCCTGGCACTCTGCGCTATGAAACACAGCATCTCCATTGTGCCGCGCGTGCAACTCACCCTCGATGGGCTTCCCATCGGCGATGAGCCAGAGCAGATTTGCGGCAACCGCAAATACACACTCTCGATGCGCGTGTACAAAAGCGGTTCGGCCAGCAGCACCTGCAAAGCCGACTGGATTCACGGTGCGCCCGCCGACTCGACCGACGCTGCAAACATACGCGACTACGGCTACACATACGCACAGATATTGGCCGCTCTGCACGACCTGCGCACGCCCATCTACTATCCCACTGGCGAGCAGAATCCCAATCTGCAAATAAACAGCATCGACGCTGTGGCGCGCGAATATCTGACCAACGATGTGGTTGATTCGTATGCCGTGTTGAGCGAACTTGTCAAACGCGGCCTGCTCGATTTGGCGTGCGAAGAGGTGGATCTCTACATCACCCACACTGCCACCGACCGCGACCTGCGCCGCACGGTAGTGCCTATCGACGGCACTTCGCCTGCGGGCTACGCCATCTGCGACCGCCCCATCAAAGCGGTCTTCAACCTCTGCCCATTGAGCGACTACAAACTGTCGCTGGGTCGCCGCGACGAGGGAGAAAAACCCAACGACTACATTCGTGGCGTGCGTGTTGCTGACAATTTCAAGCAGTTCATTCTCTCTATCGACACCGCCTCGCTTGTGCTTATCGACACGGTGAAATTGGTAGAATCGACCGACCCCGATTTTGTGTCGGAAGAGGCCACGCGCTATATTCTGACGCCGAACATCAAGGATTTTATGACTTGGAATTCCGACAAAGGCAGCCTCACCCTGACGGTGAACGCCAAGGCGTCGAATTTCACGCTCAAACAGGGTTACTCCTACACCTTTGCCATGCTGCTGACCGATGGTTTCAAGCGCGACACCGTAGTAGATACCATAACGCAAGCGCGCTGCCCTGTGGGGGTGGTCTATTTCCGCGCCTACATTGTGCCAGAAGCCGTGCGCTGGGCACCGCAAGGCAACAGCCGCTCGTGGAACAACGACAACAACTGGGAGATGGTCGATGCCGACGGCAAAAGCATACGTAGCGGTTTTGTGCCGTTGGCGCACACCGATGTTATCATTCCAAACCGCGGTCGCTACGGCACATATCCTGTGCTGAACACCTCGACACACATCCCCGACAAGCAGTATATGTCGGTCGATTCGATGGCGCAGCCCTACATCTCGTACGACTTCAACTACGCCACGAGCCAATGCAACAATATACATTTCGAGCCGCAAGCGCAAGTCGAAAATCAGCACATGCTCCACTACAACAAAGCGTGGGTCGAAATGCCTATATTCACAGGGTGTTGGCAGATGAAATCGTTCCCAGTTACGGGCGTGGTATCGGGCGATATGTATGTGCCGCTCGACAACTACGCCTCGGCCAAGCCATTCTCGGCTGGCGACTCGTATGGCACGCGCCACCCTTACGATTTTTGGCAGTCGTTTTTCAACAAATCGGCCACTACCAAAAGCAATACGGGTGCCGATGTCGATGTTACCAGCGTAACATGGAGTACCACATCGAACTCGGTGTCGTTCCCCTACCCAGTTGGCACTGGCGGCGCATTCTGGTGCCAAAATGCCGACGATAAATCGGTGGACGAACTGGTGGTGCGCCTGCCCAAAGCCGATACCGAATACGACTATCAAGGCAAATTCGCCGAGCAAATCGACCGCCCAGCAGATTACGGCCGATTGGGCTTTGCGCCCACATTTGGTGCCGACACCTCGATGACGGTAACCATCAGCAACAATAGCGACGGCAATCTGTTTGTAGTGGGCAATCCAGCGATGGCGGGCTTCAATCTGAAACGCTTTTTCGAGGTCAATAGCGACTTGCTCACAGGCACTTTCTACTACATTCCCGACCAGAAAAACAGCGATGTGCTGTCGATGGAAACCTGCACGCGCTACACCACCACGCAGGACGAATACATTTTGCCGCCGTTCAAAGCGGTACTGGTCGAAACCAAAGCCGCTGCCAAAGAATTGACGGTGAAATACACCCCCAATATGTTCCACCTAATGGCGCGCAGTTTCGACCAAAGCGGTGGCGGCATGCCGCTTTTGGCACCTGCACAGCGTAGCATGCGCTCGTTGCGTGCCACCAACGACGATGACCTCTCGCTGCTGCGCATCACAGCGCAGTGTGGCGACCACTACAGCACGCTCTTTGTGGGCGAATCGGCCGACGCTTCCGACGATTTCGAGCAGGGCGAAGATGCCGAACTCATCACTTTCGAGGGCGATTGGGTAGAAACTGGTTCGTCGTGGGCAACCTTCTACGCCAAAGCCGACAACCGCGCCTTGGCGGTGAACATTATGAACAATCTGAAAGAGGTGCCGCTGGCCTATCACCTGCAGCGCAGCAGCAAAAAAGAGCCCTATTTCAAACTCTGGTTCGAAGGCGTGTCGTCGTTCCCATACGGCTTGCAACTATTTGATATTCAGACACAAACGGCCATTCCGTTGCTCGAAGGCATGATGCTCGAACTGGAGAGCGCACCCTCCGACGCCACACGCTACTACCTGCAACGGCGTGGCACTTCGCCCGACGATTCCGATGTTGTTACCGACATCGATGCACAGAATAGCGATTTTGCCGTGGCGGTGTATGCACGCCAAGGCGGTGTGGCGGCCGTTGTTGCTACCGAACCGATAGAAAAAATCGCCGTGTTTGGCGCAGCGGGACAGAAAATTTACGAACGAAACGATATTTTTCAGTATTCAACCGAACTGACCCTGTTGCAAGGCCTCTATCTGTTGAACATAACTACGCAATCGGGCAACAACGCCGTGCGTAAAGTGGTTATTAGGTAAAAAGTGGTTATTAGGTAAAAAAGAGAAAAATGTGTCTATTGAGAACTTGTAAAGTCCTGATTTACACAATGCTCCTGTGGAGCGTCGAAAGTGCTTTTGCCGAGGACTTTTTCACGCCAACCTTGGTCTCTATCGAGCCATCAACATACGGCTATGGCCAAGCCAAAAATGTGGGTATATCGACCAGTGCCTACACGCGCGCAGCGCAGCAAGCCACCCAAACGGTTGGTCGCCGCCGCAATGCGCTCGGCATCAATGCCGCCAAACGCGTGTCGGCAACATCGGCTGGCTCGCCCGGCGTGGTTTTTGCGGGCAGCAGCAGCTATCAATCCTTTTCATCGACACGCACCTCGAAAGTCGATTACACCGCCGATGTGAGTGCGCCATTCAGCAGCCTCAATTTGGGCGTTTCCACCGCCAGTGCTGGCCCATTCAAAGCACCTCCCGGACCGCCTATCGGGCAACTCGCACCGCTTTCGGGCGATGTTTGGGCATTCTCGGCACTGCTTTTGGCGTACCTCTCCTTTGTCGTCGCACGCCGCCGCAAACACCACCGTGCAAGCGAGTAGAGATGCGGGCAGATTTTTGAGAGGAATAGTTTCCTCTCAAAATTTTGTATAAATGCGTGCGCTCCAAGGTCTTACCCCAAGTTGCATTTCTTAATTGAACTTGCGGGGAATCTGCCTCAAACAACTTTTTTCGGCAGACATTTGGCGGAATCAGAAAAAAAGCGTACCTTTGCAGCCGCTTTGCAGAGTTGCAGGGCGAAAAATTATTTTATTAACAAACAAAAAGTTTTATCTGTATGATGAACCATTATGAAACTGCTTTCATTTTGACTCCCGTTTTATCTGATGCACAGATGAAGGAAGCAGTAGAAAAGTTCAAGAAATTTCTCGTCGATAACGGCGCAGAAATCGAGAACGAGGAGTGCTGGGGTTTGAGAAAATTGGCCTACCCCATTCAAAAGAAATCGACAGGCTTCTACGCCCTGTTGCAATTCAAAGGCGACACGCAACTGGTGGCTGCTCTCGAAACGCAATACCGCCGCGACGAACGCGTGCTGCGCTTCCTGACATTCCGTCTCGACAAGTATGCGCTGGAATACGCACAAAAACGCATGAACAAAACATCTAACCAACAAGAGGAGAAATAAGACATGGCAAACAATACAGACATCCGTTACTTGACTCCCGTGGCAGTTGATAACAAAAAGAAAAAATACTGCCGTTTCAAAAAGAGCGGCATCAAATACATCGACTACAAAGACCCCGAATTTCTGAAAAAATTTCTGAACGAACAGGGCAAAATTCTGCCGCGCCGGCTCACTGGTACCTCGCTGAAATACCAGCGCAAAGTGGCTCAAGCCGTGAAACGCGCTCGCCACTTGGCTCTGCTCCCTTATGTAACCGATTTGATGAAATAATTTAGAGGAGGAACGAACCATGCAAGTGATATTGAAAGAAGATGTGGCCAATCTCGGTTACAAAGACGATATTGTTACGGTAAAAGACGGTTACGGACGCAACTACCTGATTCCGACTGGGAAAGCCGTCATTGCAAGCGAATCGGCACGCAAAGTGCTGGCCGAAGACCAGAAACAACGCGCCCACAAACTGGCGAAAATCAAAGCCGATGCCGAAGCGTTAGCAGCAAAAATCAACGGTTTGACGCTCACTATCGGTGCAAAAACCAGTTCGACTGGCGTTATTTTCGGCTCGGTAAACAGCATTCAAGTGGCCGAAGAGTTGGCCAAACAGGGCTTCGAAATCGACCGCAAAATCATCGTCATCAAAGACGCTATCAAAGAGGTCGGCACCTACAAAGCGGTTATCAAACTGCACCGCGAAGTATCGGCCGAAGTTACGCTTGAAGTTGTGGCAGAATAACCGCCGCACCATATACGACGAAAAAAGAAGGTTCAGACTTAAGTCTGAACCTCTTTTGTTTTATTGTACCCTTCAAGAGCAGTCAATGTTTTCCATCACTGTTGCTCTTTGATGTAGGTCATGATTTTCTCTTCCAATTCGGCGGCGAGTTCGGGGTTGCTCTCGATGAGTTTTTTCGTGGCATCGCGGCCTTGCGCCAGTTTCGTGTCGCCGTAACTGAACCACGAACCGCTCTTTTTGACAATGCCGTACTCCACGCCCAAGTCGATAATTTCGCCCGAACGCGAGATGCCTTCGCCGTACATAATGTCGAATTCGGCTTTGCGGAACGGCGGCGCTACCTTGTTTTTCACCACTTTCACGCGCGTTTGGTTGCCAATCACCTCGTCGCCGTCTTTCAGTTGGGTCAAGCGACGAATATCGAGGCGCACCGAAGCGTAGAATTTCAGCGCATTGCCGCCCGTGGTCGTTTCGGGATTGCCAAACATCACGCCAATTTTTTCGCGCAGTTGATTGATGAATATGCAGGTGGTGTTCGTTTTGTTGATGCTGGCAGTGAGTTTGCGCAGTGCTTGCGACATCAGGCGCGCTTGCAAGCCCATTTTCGAGTCGCCCATATCGCCTTCGAGTTCGGCTTTTGGCGTGAGTGCCGCCACCGAGTCGATAACAACAATATCGACTGCCGACGAGCGAATAAGTTGGTCGGCCACCTCGAGTGCTTGCTCGCCGCTGTCGGGCTGCGAAATGAGCAGATTATCAATATCGACACCGAGTTTGGCAGCGTAGAAACGGTCGAAAGCGTGCTCTGCATCGATAATGGCAGCGATGCCGCCCGCCTTTTGCGCTTCGGCTATGGCGTGAATGGCCAGCGTGGTTTTACCGCTCGATTCGGGACCATAAATTTCGATGACGCGGCCGCGCGGATAGCCGCCCACGCCCAGCGCAATGTTCAGCCCGATGGAGCCTGTTGGAATGACGCTCACCTCCTCGATATGCTCATCGCCAAGTTTCATAATGGTGCCACGCCCGTGGTCTTTCTCGATTTTGTCCATCGCCAACTGCAATGCTTTCAGTTTCTCGGGCGACGGTTGTCTGATTTCTACTGCCATAATCGTTCTATTCTAATGTGGTTATCTTTTGGCAAAGGTAACGATTTTTTTTGTAAAGTACAAATTGTGTTGGTAAATTTTTTTTTTGCGAGTTTGGCAATTTTCGGCAGAATTACTTTTTGAAAGTTGCTGTCCAGCGGACTATTTCGTCGTACGAGGCGTAGTTGAGCAGGCGGCCGTCGTCGAAATGCAGCGTGGGATAGGTTTTGCGTAGCGCACGCGTGCAGCCTGCAATGCCGCTCCCGCCCGAGGTGGCAAACGGCACGATGGTCTTGCCTGTCAGGTCGTAGGTTTCGACAAAGGTGTTGATGATGCGCGGTGCCACATACCACCAAATGGGGAATCCGAGATAGACCACCGTGTAGTCGTCGAGATTCTCTTTGGTTTTGCGGATAGCGGGGCGCGCCGTTTCGTCGTTCATCTCGATGGTGCTGCGCGATTGTTTGTTGTGCCAATCGAGGTCGGCGGCGGTGTAGGGAGCGACGGGCGTAATTTCGAGCAGTTCGCCGTCGGTGGCGAGCGCAATCTGTTCGGCAATCGTTTTGGTTGTTCCCGTTGCCGAGAAATAGGCCACCAGCACTTTGTCGGCGGCCGAAGCAGTTGTTAGTGCCATGATTGTAATGATGGTTAAAAATTTTCGTTTCATGTTGGTTTATAATTGATAAAGTGGATTTCTATAAATTCCCCTCAACTCGCGTTTCGATATTCGGAGGGCGTTACGCCTGCAAAGCGTTTGAAAAATCGCGCAAAATGCTGCGGATGTTGGAAGCCTGTTTGTAGGGCTACTTCCTTGATATTCAGTTCGTTGCGACGGAGCAGCCGCTTGGCATATTCAAAGAGCCGCAACGAGATGTACTCTTGCGCCGTTTTGCCCGTTTCGGCCTTCACCATATCGCCAAAATAGTTGGGCGAAAGGCAGATACGGTCGGCAAAATACTTCACCGCTGGGATTCCCTCTCGGCCAGTGCGCCCCGAATTGATATACTCTTGCAACAACTCGTCGAAGCGCGAAATAGCGGTGATATTCATCTCTTGCCGCGTGACGAATTGCCGCTCGTAGAAACGCAAACAGTAGTCGAGTAGCAGTTCGAGGTTCGACAGAATCAGGCTGCGCGAAAATTTGTCGATGGGGTGCTGCAATTCGAGGGCGATGCTCTTCATGCAGTTGCGCACAATCACCACCTCGTCTTCGGAGAGATGCAACGCCTCGTTGCTGGCGTAGGAGAAGAACGAGAAGTCGCGCATACGCTTCTCGAGGTGCGTGCCGCGAATAAAATCGGGGTGAAAAAGCAGTCCCATTGCCCGCTGTGGCACACCTTCGACCAGCCGATATTGCAGCACTTGCTGGGGCGCAATGGCAACCACCGTTTCGCAGTCGAAATCGTATTGCGTTTTGCCGTAGTTGATGACGCAGCACTTGGTGTCTTTCAGAAAAAGCGTGTAAAATCCATACGAATGCAGCCCTTGAATTGCGCCCGATGCCTTTTCGAATGCGACACACGCCACTTGTGGGTGCATGGTCTTGAAACCGTATATTTCGTTGTATTCCGATATGGTTTCGATGTGTCTAATTGCTTCGTCCATATTTGCGTTTTGTTTCTGTTGCGAAATTACAACAAATTTTTCACATCTTCGACCAACTGCGCTACGGTCAATCGGTTGGCTTTGAGCAGTTCGTCCACTTGGTAGCGGTCTTCGAACTGCTTGCGTTCGCCACGCACAAGGACGCGCATCGGGCTGTCGCCGTAATAGCGTGCAATTTTTTCGCCCCAACCACCATCAATCTGTCCGTCTTCGAGCGTAACAACGAGCGAGTGGTCGGCTTTCAGACTGTCGAGCGTTTCGCGGTCCAACGCAGTGATAATTCGCGGATTGATAAGCGTGGCGTCGATGCCTTCTTTGGTCAGCGCATTGTACAGATTTTCAGCCAGTTGAAAGTATGCTCCCAGTCCGAATAGTGCCACTTTGTTGCCACGGTGTGCCACTTCGTAGGCTGGGTTCGCCCAATCGATTCCCGAACACTGCACACGGCGCGACACAACGCCATTCACAGGCACACGAATCGCCACAGGGTGTTCACGGTAGGCAATCGCCCAATCGAGCATCGCAAAATACTCCTCTTTGCAAGTCGGTGCAAGATAGATGAGATTCGGAATGTTCATCATCAGCGGAATGTCGTAGAGGCAGGTGTGCGTAACATCGTTCATACTCTCGATGCCGCCCCAAAAGACGAGAATAACGGCTGGATTGTCGTTGATACACAGGTCTTGCTGCAACTGGTCGTAGGTGCGTTGCACAAAGGTGCTATACACACCCCACACGGGTTTCGCGCCGCGCTTGGCGGCTCCCGACGACAAGGCCACGGCGGTCTCTTCGGCAATGCCCACATCGACAAACTGCTTGCCTGCACGCTCGCGACGACTTTTAGTGAAGCCCATCACGGTAGGTGTGCCAGCGGTTACGGCAAATAGTTCGGGGTGGGTCGGCATCAGCGACAGCAGGTGCTCGGCGGTGAGCGGTGCGTAGTCCTCGCTCGGTTCGCTCACGGAGCACAGTTTGCCCGTTTCCAAATCGAACGGCATACTCCAATGCCACCGCTCTTTGTTCTGCTCTGCAAACGAAAATCCTTTGCCTTTCACAGTGTTGATATGCACCACGATAGGGTGGTCGGTGTCTTTCACTTGCTGAAAAGTTTCAATCAGTGCATCGATGTCGTTGCCGTTGTCCACATAGCGGTAGTCCAAGCCCATGGCGCGAAACAGGTTGCACTTGGC
This sequence comes from Acutalibacteraceae bacterium, assembly GCA_963659365.1. Classification (GTDB taxonomy): domain Bacteria; phylum Bacteroidota; class Bacteroidia; order Bacteroidales; family Paludibacteraceae; genus W0P28-013. The sequence continues at coordinate 63,639 of CAVKTI010000001.1, forward strand.
TTTGCCTTTGGTTTGGCGCAAGAGCAGCAGATTTTTGTAGAGTCCGCCGTGGTTTTCGGCGATGGACATTTGGTTGTCGTTCACCACGATAATCAGGTTTGAACCCAACTCTGCGCCAGCCACATTCAGCCCTTCCAATGCCTCGCCGCCGCTCAACGAGCCGTCGCCGATAATGGCGATGATGTTCTCTGTGCCGCCTTGCAGGTCGCGGGCTTTCGCCATGCCGCAAGCAAGACTGATGCTGGTGGAGGTATGCCCGATGACGAAATGGTCGTGTGCGCTCTCGCTCGGCTCGCTGTAGCCCGACACATCGTCGTAGTGGCGTGCGTCCATAAACGCCTCTTTGCGTCCTGTGAGTATCTTGTGCGGGTAACTTTGGTGCGACACATCGAAGATAAACTTGTCTTTCGGCGATTGGAACACATAGTGCAGTGCCACCGTTGCCTCCACCATACCGAGGTTTGGGCCGACATGTCCGCCGTGTTCGCTCACTTTCTGGAGCAGGTAATGGCGTGTTTCATCGGCTAAAGTTTGTAATTCGTTGGAATTGAGGCGTTTGATGTCCTCTGGGCTGTTGATAGTTTCGAGTACCATAGAAATTTAGTAACTTAATGACTTAATAATTCAATAATTCAGTGATTCATATTGTTCATCGGTAACGGGTTCGAGCCACTCGTTTCCGTGCTTCGTGTCGCCTTGTAGGGGCGTGGCCGCTATGTGGGTAACCACATGTTGGAACCAACTGTCGCGTGCCGCACCGTGCCAATGCTTGACACCCACAGGGATATCCACTACATCGCCAGCCTCCAAGTGGCGGGCGGGCTTGCCCCATTCCTGATACCAGCCTTCGCCTGCCACGCAGATGAGAATCTGCCGTGCATCGTGGTGGATATGCCAGTTGTTGCGGCAGCCCGGCTCAAAGGTAACATTGCTGACCGGCTGTTCGCCACCTACTAAAGATGCCAGATACGACTGCCCGATAAAGTACTGCGCATACGCATCGTTGGTGTTGCCAATGGCAAAAGTCAAGCGACTCTTTGAGCCCAATCGTCGTGCCAATGCCGTGGCGGCTTCCACGGTGGTTTGCGGCACACCGGCGCGTTGTGCAATCTGTTGGTGCGAGTTGAGTTGCGGTTCGGTGTCTTGCATAGCCGCCAAAGCACTGACGGTAACGAGTTCGCGTTGTGGATAGGTGAGCACATCGCGTGCGAAGATGTCGCCAAAAAGGTGCGCTTTGAGGTAGTAGTCTTCGGCAGGGCAGAAATCATATCGGAAGGCTCTGCCGCATAGTCGGGTTTGCACGCTAGTCCCTTGTTGCAATGCATCGTAATCGGCGGGGAGCGGCGAGGCTTCGGTGCCGACTGGCGTGGCGATACCTGCCTGTTCGCGTTCGGCGAGAACGGTTTGCAGCACGCCCAACGCATTCAGTGAGCGCGGAAATCCAGTGTAGGCATAGAGGTGCGAGAACACCTCTTTGATTTGGTTCACGGTCAAGCCATTGGCAAAGGCTTGTTCAATAGTCGGTTCGAGTTGTGCGAGGTCGCCAGTGGCTTCGTACGCTGCGAGTGCCACAAACGACTGTTGTTGTGGCGTTAAAGATTGTGTGTTCATCATTTGTTGCGCTATAAGATATTGTCCGCACAGCAATGCCGACAACAAAATAAGAGTGATTTTGGTCATACTTTTGCTGTTTGTGCGTGCAAAAGTACAGCAAAAAGAGCGTGCAAACAAACCAATCGCAGCGCAATCGGGAATCGGGGTACTCTTTTCCGTAATTGGGGTTAGGAATCCTCTTTACTGAATATGGTGTAGTGCGTGTTGGAGGCGGTGTGCGTGCTGTGGCGCTTTTGAAATGACCAACCACACACCCGAGAAAACCAGCAAAATAGCCACCGCTTGCAGCCAACCAAACACCGCCAATCCCATAATTACCGAAACCAAACTGGCAAGAACGGGTTGCAGATAGTTGTAAATCGCCACTTGGGTAGGTTGCAAACCTTGTTGGGCAAAAGTGAGCAAAATATAAGCAACATAAGTGCCAAAAACGACGGCAAAGCCCACTTCGAGGTACGATGTCAGCGCAATTGTCTGCCACGGCAAAGCGATAATGTGCGGCGCAGTGAACGGCAAAATGGTGATAGAGGAGAACAACATCATCCATTTCATGCAGGTGATGACCGAATATTTTTGTACGAACTTGCTGAACAGCAGCAGATAAGTGGCAAACGACAGTTGCGCCAACACGCACATTACCGACCCAATGGCATCGGTGTAGGGATTGGCCGACGGTTGCGGCGAGGCGGTGTGCGAAGTGAGAATCACCATCAATGCGCCCGAAAGTGCCAAACAGATGCCCATAATTTTGCGCCACGAAACGCGCTCGTGCAGAAAAATTGCCGACAATATCAGCGAGATAATCGGCAGTGTGGTGGTCATAATGCTCGCATTCACAGGCGATGTGTAACTGATTCCCACCGTGTATAAGCCTTGATTGAAAGTGAAACTACAGAGCGAAGCCAAGAAAAATAGCCCCACATCGCGCAGAGGTACATGGTCTTGTTTTTTGCCGCAGAGCAACAGCACCAGCGAGGTGAGCCAAAAGAGAGCCGCGCCGCCTACCACGCGAAACGACACCACATCTAATCCTGTGAAATCGGCCCGCATGGCATCTTTGGTAAATGGCGCCATCGGTCCCCAACAAACGCACGCCATTGCCATCGCCAAGTGGCGCAACCAAACCCTTTCTGTACGCATTTTCAGACTAATTTTTCGGGGCGCAAAATTACTGCGTTTAGCGCATATACGCAAAACTTTTTGAGAGAAATTTGCAGAAAGTTTATGAAGTTGGACAGTATGGTACTATAAAATTGCGTTTCTAAATGGAAACTATAGTTTGCGAGCGCGCTCCATCTCGCGGCGGTCGTCTTTTTCGCGCAACGAGTCGCGTTTGTCATAACTCTTTTTACCGCGCGCCAAGGCGATATTGAGTTTTGCCAGCCCTTTTTCGTTGATAAAAAGCGAGGTCGGCACAATGGTGAGGCCACTCTCTTTTACAGCGCGCTGCAACTTGCGCAGTTCGCGGCGAGTGAGCAGCAGTTTGCGTTCGCGCGTGGCATCGTGGTTGTAGCAGGTGCCAAGCCGATACTCGCTAATGTGCATGTTGCGCACCCACAATTCGCCGTCTGTAAAAGTGCAGAATGTATCGACAAGTCCTGCTTTCCCTTCGCGAATCGACTTGATTTCGGTGCCGCACAGCACAATGCCAGCCGTGTAGTGGTCGAGCAGTTCGTAGTCAAATGTAGCTCGCCGATTTTTGATATTTACCTTCGGTTGCACCATGATTTTGCGTGCAAAGTTAGCGATTTTTTGCGTTCCACAGCGACAAACATTTGCAAAATCGGCAAAATAGGGTTACTTTTGTAGTTTGAAAGAACAAAATCGCCATGACAAAACGCTGCCTCCTATTTTTCGGGTTATTGCTGACCGTGCTGCCACTTGCTGCGCAAATCGACCTAAAAATCTACGAACTGCCTCGCAATCAGCACAAAGCGACGAGCAGCGTGCGTCTGTCGGGCGTGGTTACCGCCATTGTGGGCGACGGATTTTTTGTCCAAGACAAAATCGGCGACGGCGACCCGACCACCTGCGACGCTATTTTTGTAGCCACCGACACGGCGGCGATTCGGCTCGGCGACGAACTGACGCTGACAGGCCGCTGCACCGCCGACACGCTCACCGACATCGCATCGCTCAAAAAAATTGCGGAGCGACAGAGCGTCAGCGCAACGAAAGTCGTTTTCCCCGACGATTTTCTGAATGGCAACGGCAGCCAATACATCGGAATGGCTGTAGAATTTGACCAGACGCTCGTGGTTACGAACAACTACTATTGGAATAGCGGAACTATCACGCTGTCGTCGCAACGCTTGATGATCCCGACCGAGGTGGCACTGCCTGGCAGCAGCGACTATCAAGCGGTGTTGCAAGCAAACGCTCAAAACAATCTGATAGTCGCTCCAAAAACGGCACAAAGTCGGCCATTTGCTGATGCTAACGGCACATTACGCACTGGTTATCAGGTCGATAACTTGACTGGAACACTCATCGCCTCGAGCGGCAATTACCACAAATTGCAGATAACCGCCACGCCCGATTGGTACGCCAACGAGCGACCGACCACGCACGCCGACATTGGCGACTACAATGTGAAAGTGTGCGCCACCAACCTCGAATACTATCTGCGCAGCGACTACGGCACGGGCTACGGTCCCGACGACGAAGCGGCCGCCAACCGCCAACACGCCAAGATAGTGAAGGGACTGCGCGCTATCGATGCCGACATCTACGGATTGCTCGAAATTCAGCAGGGACAAAACGCCATCGCCTACCTGTGCGACGCGCTGAACCAAGCCGCTGGCAGCGACATCTACGCCTACATCGACGACGGCACATCGGTATATACCACCTACACCAAAACGGCGTTCATCTACCGCAAAGACAAAATTGCGCCGAAAGGTTCGTTCCAATTCAACAACCTAAAAACGCTCTACCGCAAAGCCATTCAAGGTTTCACGCTGAAAGCGAATGGCGAATCGTTTGTGCTGTCGCTCAACCATTTCAAGTCAAAAAGCGGCACTACGACGGACGAAAGCGACAAAGACCAAAACGACGGTCAAGGGCAATTCAACGGCACGCGCGTGGCCGAAGCCGAATCGGTGATAGCAAAATGTGCCGCACAAACCACCGACAGCGATGTGCTGGTGATGGGCGATCTCAACGCGCACTCGATGGAAGACCCTGTGCAGCGTTTTGTGGCAGCAGGCTACAAAAATCTGCTGAAAAAATACGCCACCAACCAATACTCGTATGTCTTTGGCGGCCGCTGCGGACTGCTCGACCATGCGTTGGCCAATGCCTCGATGAGTGCGCAGATAACAGGCGCAACTGTCGTTCACCTGAATGCCGATGAGCCCGCCATTTTCGAGTATCCAACCGATTTAACGACCACAATGTACCGCTATTCCGACCACGATGCGGTGGTCGTGGGGCTGAGCCTCGGCACTTACCACGACGATGTTGCGCTCGATGCGCCCGAAACCGATGGCGTATTTGTGTCGCCAACAACGCACGACGGCTGGTTCGAAATCTGCAACGCCACAGGGCAAACCGCTTACATCTACGACCTCGGCGGGCGGCCACTCCACACCGAAACGATAACCAACGACTGCCAATCGTTCCACACCGCCACCATCGCCACCACAAGCAGCCTGCTCCTCGTACGCCTGCAAAGCAACGGAAAATCAGCGATTTTCAAGGTAATAAAAAATGAGTGAGAAATGAGGAATGAGGAGTGAGGAGTGATGTAGCAAAGCCGCAATGTCAGATTTCAGAATTCAAATTGGCGGTAGCCAAATAAACATAGAAACATAGAAACAAAAATTGCGGCAGCAATTTTGAGAAACAATTAGGAATCAAAGACTTTCACTAATGCGTTAAACTTATCAACTCAATTTGAATCCACTTGCAATCATAGAGCAATACTACATGCCCAGCACGCCGCTATACGACACGCTGGTGCGGCATAGTCTGTCGGTGCGCGACAAGGCGTTGCAGTTGGCTGCGCGACACGCCGAACTCGGCATTGATACGGCGTTTGTGGCCGAAGCCGCCATGCTCCACGACATCGGCATTTTCAGAACTTATGCGCCAAAAATTTTCTGCCTCGGCACGCACGACTACATCGAACATGGCTACCTTGGTGCAGAACTGATGCGCCACGAGGGGCTGCCACGCCACGCGCTCGTGTGCGAACGCCACACAGGCACAGGCATTTCGCTCGAGCAGATAGAACGCCTAAATATGCCGCTGCCGCACCGCGATATGCGCCCAGTGTCTATCGAGGAACAACTGATTTGCTATGCCGACAAATTTTTCTCGAAAACGCACCTCGACGAAGAACTGACCATCGAATGCGCCCGCCAAAAATTGGCGCGCTTCGGCGATGCCTCGGTCGAGCAGTTCGACAAATGGGTCGCACTCTTCGAATAAAAAAAGCCGCATTTTCAGCGGCTTTTCTCGTCGTGCGGGATTTGTAATCCCGCACTCGATGTACTATTAGGATTTGAAATCCGTTTTTTTGTTGCTGTTTGTTCATTTCTTTTGACGACTAAAAGAAACGAACCATTTTTGCCATTTAGCGAATGAAAATAAGTTTTCGATTTGCCGAGCGTAAGCAAAATCAAGAATTAAAAAAAGCCGCAATCTTCAAATTTTCAAATTTTCAAATTTTCAAATAATGAAACAATTGGAAATTAGAAAATTGGGTAATTAAATTTTACTTATCATTCTTGACAAAGAGCCACAGAACGCCCGAAATCAGCAAGCAGACGGCGCAAATGGCAAAGATAATCGACTTGTCGGCGGCGGCTTTCACCACTTCGCCCATTTTGAACGAAGCCACCAACTGCGGCAGTACCACCGACAGGTTGAAAATGCCCATATACAAGCCCATTTTGGTCTGATCGACCTTTTCGCTCATGATGGCAAACGGCAGCGATACCAGCGAAGCCCAGCCAATACCAACAATGCAAAGTGCCACAAAGAAGAGAATCATATTGGCACCAAATGCCCAAATCAGGCCATAACCGACGGCCATCAGCAAAATGGAGCAGGTATGCGTCAGTGTCATGCCACGGCGACGAGCAATCACATTCAGCACCAGCACGGGCAACACTGCGCCCACCAAGTCGCGCACAAGGAATGCCATCGCTGGTAAGGCTTCGTCAAGACCACTGTTACCAATTGTACCCAAGAAATTTCTCAAGTTGATTAATGCTGGATCTGATATTAATGCAACAGCCGCACTAATTTGTTCCTGTTTTAGTACTTTATCGGTAATTACAAGCACATCAGATGGGACATTTAGAATAACATTTAATACATAGAATACCATGTAGATGTTCATCGTCTGCACGCCCCACCAGGTGAACGAGTGCGCCAGCAGAATTTTCTGAAACTCGTTGCCTTTGGCCGATTCGCGGAGCGCATTCGTCAGCACCAGCACAATAGCCGCCAGTTCGATAATCACGCAACTCAATTCGACGGTGTTCAGCGTGCAAAGTCCAAAAATATCGATGTGCGATTTGTCCTCAAGACCGCACAGTTTCGCTATAATCACATAAATGCCATAAATCAGGAAGCCAGCGAGCGGCAGCAGCGACATAACCACATCGCGCAACGACGACTTTGTCTGCGGCTTTTGAGCCTCGGGTTCTGCCTCCAAATGGCGTGGTTCTTCGATGAAAAATATCGGCACAATGGTAAAGAGCAGTGCCACGCCCACGCCCACATAAATCAGCACGATATTGCCCCAAATGACGGCAATCAGATAGGCCAGCACGCCGCAAGTGCCCGACACGGTCTGCATCCAAGTGTAGCCGCGCGAACGGTCGGCAGTGGTGGTGCAGTCGGCAATGAGCGAGCGCGTGGGGTTGAAACTAACATTGATCGAAAGGTCGAGCGTGAGTGCCACGGTAACTGCTATAGCCAGCAATCCTTCGGTGCCAGCCGCACCCAAAACCTGCTGTATGATGCCCAAATTTGGCAGCGCCAGCAGCATCAGACCTGTGAGCAGGCCGCCAATCACAATCCACGGACGCCGGCGGCCGCCCATAAACCACAGTTTGTCGCTGATAACGCCCACAATAGGCTGCGCAATGATGCCTGCAATAGGTCCTGCCGCCCACACAATACCGATTTGGCTAATATCCAAGCCATAACGCGTCGACAGAATCCAACTCAGCGCCGAAATCTGCACCGACAGCCCGAAACCCATCGCAGTTGCGGGCAAACTGAGCAGTGCCATAAACGCATTGCTCATCTTTTTTTGCATATTCAACATAAGATTATCAATTTATAAAGTTCGATAGTAGTGCTTCTTGGGGGTTGATGAGTTGATGAGTTGAAAAGTTGATGAATTTAATGCGTTGGTGAAGGTCTCTAGTTCCTAATTGTTTCTCAAAATTGCTGCCGCAATTTTTGTTTCTAAGTTTCTCGTGCTACGCACTGTTTCTAAGTTTCAAGTTTCAGGAGTTTCGGTAGTCAAAATTATTATTCATTATTCATTATTCATTGTTCATTGTTTATTATTCATTGTCTTGGCAGTGGCCACCTTTCCCATTTCCCCCGAAGGGGGAAAGCCACGCCATTCAATTAAGAATTTTGAATTTAGAATTATGAATTTTCGCACCCAAAAAGCAGCACAATCTTCAAATAATGAAAATCACTGCTCACTGCTCACTTCTCACTAAATCTCTACGCGCGTTTTCTTTTTCAGCACAAAGTCGCGACCGAGGTAGCGCTCGCGCACTACAGGGTTGGCGGCCAACTCTTCGGGCGTGCCGTGGAACAGGATTGTACCTTCGAAGAGCAGGTAGGCGCGGTCGGTAATCGAGAGCGTTTCGTCCACATTGTGGTCGGTTATCAAAATGCCGATATTGCGGTCTTTCAGATGCCAAACGATGTCTTGAATATCCTGCACGGCTATCGGATCGACACCTGCAAACGGTTCGTCGAGCATGATGAAACTCGGTTCGATGGCCAAGCAGCGGGCTATCTCGGTGCGTCGCCGCTCGCCACCCGACAGGCGGTCGCCGATGTTTTTGCGCACTTTTTGCAGGCGAAATTCGGCAATGAGGCTTTCGAGTTTTTCGTGCTGTTCGTCGCGGGTTTTGTCGGTCAGTTCCAGCACCGAAAGTATGTTGTTTTCGACCGTCATTTTGCGGAACACCGAGGCCTCTTGCGCCAAATAGCCAATGCCAGCGCGCGCGCGTTTGTACACGGGATAGTTGGTTATCTCTGTGTCGTTCAGAAAAATTTTGCCTTGGTTGGGCGTGGTAAGCCCCGTGGTCATGTAGAATGTGGTGGTTTTTCCTGCGCCGTTTGGTCCGAGTAGCCCGACAATTTCGCCTTGCCGTACCTCTATCGACACATCGTTCACTACGGTGCGTTTGCCGTAGGTTTTCACCAAATGTTCGGTGCGCAGCACCATGCCCAAGTTTTCCATCGAACAAATAACTTAATAACTTAATGACTTAATAACTCAATAACTCAATGGGTTGGGGTTTGTAAGTACAAATTTTCGTTCATTTCTTTTGACAAACAAAAGAGAAATCATCGATAATTTGCGAGCGTTAGCAAAAATTTTGCGGTGGCACGATTGGCCGCGCCACCGCAAAACGAGTTCGTCGAATGTCTATTTTTTCACTGGCGTTTTCGGGAATAAAATCCAGAACAGAATGGCAACAACTAGTGCGTATGCTGCAAAAATGTACCATGCCATCTGCCAACCTTGCCAAACTTCCATGGCTTGTGTGTGTACGGCTTCTATGCCGTTTTCGAGTGCGGCCAGCATGTTCCATGTTTCGTCGCTTACGCTTGGCACGCATTTGTTTACCACAGCCTGTGCACTCAATGTGCCGATGGTTGCGCCAACGCCGTTCGTCATCATCATAAACAGGCCTTGTGCGCTCGAACGCATTTCTGGGCTGGTTTCCTGATCCACATACAATGCGCCAGAAATGTTGAAGAAGTCGAACGCGAAGCCATAAACCACGCAACTAAGCACAAACATCCAAACACCAACTCCAGGGTTTCCTGCGCCAAACAGACCGAAGCGCAGTACCCATGCAAACATGGCCATGAGCATCACATTTTTGATACCAAAACGTTTGAGGAAGAACGGAATGAACAAGATGCAGAGTGCTTCGCATATCTGCGAGATGGAAATGAGCATGTTCGAGTGCTGCACGCCGAACGAATCGGCCCATTCGGCGAAATGTTCGAAACTGCCGAGGAATGGGTTGGCGAAGCCGTTAGTTATTTGCAGACTCACGCCCAAGCACATCGAGAAAATGAAGAACAGCGCCATTTTCTTCTGTTTGAAGAGCGCAAATGCTTTCAGTCCGAGTGCATCTACAAGATTCACTTTACCTTCCACTTTCTTGATTTCGCAAGCGGGCAATGTGAGCGAATAGGCTGCTAACAGAATGCTGAGGCCGCCACTTACAACAAACTGCCAAGCAGTGGTTTGCAGTCCGCACAGGTCAACACACCACATCATGGCAATGAAACCAACAGTGCCGAAAACACGTATTGGCGGAAAATCTTTTACTGTGTCTAATCCGCCTTTAATCAGCGCATTGAAAGCGACTGAATTGCTCAGTGCGATGGTCGGCATGAAGAACGCCACACTCAATGTGTAGAGTGTGAAGAGCAGACCAAATTGCACATCGGCACCAGTGGTAACGCCGTAGATGCCAGCGGCAATCATGAATGCGCCAGCCAAGCCGTGACAGAGCGAAAGGCATTTTTGCGCAGGAATCCAGCGGTCGGCCACAATGCCCATCAATGCGGGCATAAACAGGCTCACAATGCCTTGAATGGAGTAGAATATGCCAATGTTTGCGACCATGTCGTGAGTAGCCAAATAGCGACCCATGCAGGTGAGATACGCTCCCCAAACCGCATATTCGAGGAAATTCATTACGATTAAACGAAGTTTCATGTTCATGGTATTTGATTTTTAAGGTTGATTAGTTGAAAAGTTGATGAGTTGATAGGTTGATAGGTTGATGAGTTTAATGCATTGGTAATGGCTTGTGCGGTTATTTTTAGTTTCTGATTTCTGGTTGTTAAATCGTTTCAACCCCACCCGAAAAACGGGCTTCCGTTTTTCTCGTCCCCTTGCAAAGGGGACAGGCTCGCGCCCCAATTAGTATCGTCTTCTCCCCTTTTCAAGGGGAGTACCTGCGAAGCAGGGGAAGGGTTTTGTTTTAATTAAGAATTTTGAATTTAGAATTATGAATTTTTGCGCCCAACACCACCCAATTTGATTAGATAATTGGAAATTAAGAAATTGGGTAATCAAAAAGTCTATCTCCTATAAACTCTAACCTATAAAATTTAACCTTTCATTGTCAATTATCAATTATCAATTATCAATTATCAATTATCAATTGTCAATTATTTTCGTCGTTTGCTGATTTCGTCGCGTACTTTGGCGGCTTGTTCGTACTCTTCGTTGGCGAGCAACTGCTGCAAAAGGTCGTTCAGGTCGTCGTCCGAAAGGTCTTCGATGGCATCGGTGGCGCGCTTGGTAACCACGCTGCTCACTTTCAGAAAAATGTCGGCATCCATATAGATTGGTACGCCAAAGTGGAGCGCCAACGCCACGCCATCAGAAGCGCGCGATTCTGTGTGATAAGTGGTGCGGCCGTTGTCCCAAGTCAGTACCGCCGAAAAAGGCTTGTCCTCGTTGCTGAAAATGACCACTTCGGTCAGTTTTATGTCGAATTGCTTGGCGATTTCGGCAAAAAGTTGGTGCGTCAGTTTCACGGGAATATCGGCATGTTGCAGAGTTACGGTGATGGCTTGCGCTTCGGTTTTGCCTATCAATATCGGGGCGTGCCGCTCGCCGTCTATCTCCTTGAATAGCAGCCAGTAAATGCCTTCGGCGGACTTCACTTCGCTCAACCCGACTATTTGCACCCGTACTTTTTCCATCTTTTTTCGCACAAAAGCAATATGCAAAGGTAATCTTTTCTTTCGACAAAACCAAATTCCAATTTTTCGGAACAAAAAAAGCCCGAACATCTCGGTTCGGGATTTGGTGGGCAGTGATGGATTCGAACCACCGAAGGTAAAAACCAGCAGATTTACAGTCTGCCCCATTTGGCCACTCTGGTAACTGCCCGCAAGTTGGGTTGCCCCGACTTTGTTATTCGGTTGGAGCCGCCTCGTCGAACGGTGCGGCTGGTGCGGCTTCGTGCTGCAAGTTGGCGGCCTCTTCGGCTACTTCCGATGTGGCGCTCACGCCGCTACCTTTGTGCACTCCTGTGGCAAATATGCAGCAAACAACGATGAACGCAATCAGCGTCCAAGTGGTTTTTTCGAGAAAATCGGTCGTTTTGCGCACGCCCATAATCTGGTTCGAACTCGAAAAACTCGAGGCCAAACCGCCACCTTTGGAGTTTTGCACCAACACAATCAGCACCAAGATAACCGATGCTACTACAGCGAGAATTGTCAAAAGCAAATACATATCTTTCTGTTCTTGTTTTCTAACTTTTCGGGTTGCAAAGGTACAACATTTTTTTTGTTCTACCAATTTTTATTGCGAAAAACGATTTTTTTAGATTTTAGACCCTTGGTAAGTTGATGAGTTGAAAAGTTTCAAGTTTTAGGTTTCTCAAAATTGCTGCGCAATTTTTGTTTCTATGTTTATTTGGCTACCGCCAATTTGAAATTCTGAATTTTTGCGACAAGCGAGCGCAGAGTCAAACTCGTTTGAACTATGCCGAGCGGAGCAAAAATCAAGTGAAATTTGAAATTTGAAATCTGAAATTCTGAAATTTTGTCATTGCGGCTTGCCGCATCACTCCTCACTTCTAATTCCTCACTCCTCACTGATTTTACCAATTCGCAACAGTGGCGTTAAAAATCTGATCGACAAGTTCTTCGACCATCTCTTCGCATAGTTGATCCTGCACATCTTCGAGCGTGGAGGTGCTTGGGAATGTGCGGTTGGCCGAAAAAGTGCGCTCAAAGTCCTCTTCGTTGTTGGTATTGTTGGTGTAGCGCACGCGTACGCCGATGGTCAAGCGTGTTTCGGCGGCATAGGCATCGGCACCAATCGAAAGCGGCGTGAGCGAATAGGTGGTGATTTCGCCTTCGACTTGCAGGTCGCCGCCGCGGCGCGTCTGTTCGAGGCGTGTTTGGCGGCTGTAAGCGTCTTTCAGTGCATCGTTGAAAGTGTTGACGAGCGACGGATTGACGAGCGTGGCTTGGTTGGTAAAGTCGGCCACGGTGATGCTCTTCACCTTCGAATAGTCGATGCTGGCACCATTGAACTTGTACGAAATAGTGCACGATGCTGCAATCAATGCTGCAATTATGGCGAGTAGTGTAAGGCGGTTCATTTCAAAAATTTCAAATTTTAGATTTCAAATTTCAGATTGCGCTTCGCGCTGTTTCTGTGTTTTTGTTGATTTGGTTATTTGCTTATTTGTTGAAGCGTTTCGGACGCACTCGGTGCGTCCCTACGAGCAATAATCATCGAATTATTGAATTATCGAATGTCTGAAATGTTCAGACTTTTTACTTTACAAACTTTCAAACTTTATGAACTCTCTTGCTACTTGCTACTCACATCTTGCGACTAACAATTTGAAATTCTGAAATTTGGAATTGCGGCTTTGCCGCATCACTTCTCACTTCTAACTACTCACTTCTCACTATTCAATGCCGTATTCTTTGATTTTGCGGTAGAGGGTGCGTTCCGAGATTTTCAGGTCTTGGGCGGCGAGTTTGCGTTTGCCGTTGTGGCGCTCCAACGCTTTGGTTATCATCTCTTTTTCGGCATCGACCAGCGAGAGCGACTCTTCGATATACTCTTCGGTGTCCTCCACTTGGCGATTTTGCATCAGTTTTTGCTTGCCGCTGGTTGTCACAATGTTTATCACATCGGGCTGCGTCTGCACTTCGGGCGTGGCAAAAGTTGTGGCAGGCACCGAAGTGGGCGTGTAGGGCTGCGGCGTGTAGTGTTGCGGTTGCGCCTCGCCCGACATGATGTCGTTCACCAATTTTTTCAGGTCGTTCATGTCTTTTTTCATGTCGAAAAGCACCTGATAGAGAATCTCGCGCTCGTTGTTGAACGACTTGGTTTCCTGCTCGTTGTGCGCTCTGAACAGCGTTGGCAGCGTTGCTTGCTCGTTGTCGGGCAGGTAGCGTTTCAGTGTGTCGGTGGTGATGGTGCGGTCGGGTTCTATCACCGAAATCTGCTCCGTGATATTTTTCAACTGGCGGATATTGCCTTTCCAATAGTAGTTTTTCAGCATCTCTTGGGCATCGTCGGTCAGTTTCACCACGGGCATATTGTATTTTTCGGCAAAATCGGCGGCAAATTTGCGGAAAAGCAGCACCGTGTCCTCTTTGCGTTCGCGCAGTGGCGGAATGTGTATCGGCACAGCGTTCAGGCGGTAGTAGAGGTCTTCGCGGAAACGCCCTTCGCCAATGGCTTGCTGCATATTCAAGTTGGTGGCGGCCACCACGCGCACATTGGTTTTTTGCACTTTCGACGAGCCGACGCGCATAAATTCGCCTGCTTCGAGTACACGCAACAGGCGCACTTGGGTCGATAGCGGCAGTTCGCCCACCTCGTCGAGAAAGATAGTGCCGCCGTCGGCCACCTCGAAGTAGCCTTTGCGGTCGCTGGTGGCGCTGGTAAATGCCCCTTTTTCGTGACCAAACAGTTCGCTGTCGATAGTGCCTTCGGGTATTGCGCCGCAGTTCACAGCGATGTAGGCGTTGTGTTTGCGCGGACTGTACTGGTGTATGATTTGCGGAAATTTCTCCTTGCCGACACCGCTTTCGCCAGTGATTAGCACCGAAAGGTCGGTGGACGACACCTGCACCGCCACATCGATGGCGCGATTCAACGCCGCCGACACGCCAATAATACCAAAACGCTGCTTAACTGCCTGAATTTCACTCGGTTGCATAATGCTGACAATTTTTCAGTTCGACTGACAAAATTACGCAAAACTATTGAACCTAACAAATTTGCAGGGTTCTTTTTTTTCGCACAGCACCACGCGCAACATTCACTGCTGCGTTTTTTTAGTGTGCGAACGCGGTTGCTGTTTTTGCTGAATGTGGCTTATCTATCAGATTATCAGACAAATAAGCTGCTTCTGGCGCAGCGTTCAATAGTCGCTTTGGGTGCGTTGTTCTTCGCGCTCCTCGTCGTTGTGGTCGCCGTCGTCGAAGGTGGGCAGAGCGTCGCCTTCGTTCAGCACGCGCGATTTGTACTTCAGGTTTTTGAGCAGCGATTTTTGCAACTCTTTCACTGTGATTTTCTCGTTGTCGTAGGTAATGGTTACCACGCGATTTTCGAGGTTAAACTCGAGGTCTTTCACTCCGCGCTCGTACGCCAGCGTCTTTTCCACTTTGGCTTGACAGTTGGCGCACTCCATCTGCCCGATAACGAGCCTTACCGTCTGTGTGGCTGCGAAAGTCGCCACTGCGACGCACAACATCGTCGCACTTGCAATCAGTTTTTTCATAAAATAAAATTGTTGAATTGTTTCTAAGTTTTTGTGTTTCTATGTTTTTTTTGTGGATTTGCAGATTTGGTGATTTGGTTATTTGAGGCGTTGATAACCCTATTTAATTTGAAATTTGAAATTTGAAATTTGAAATCTGAAATCTGAAATCTGAAATTGCGGCTCTGCCGCATCACTCCTCACTTCTCACTTCTCACTACTCACTTTCTATCGAGCGCCCAGCGGAAGCCGATGTAGGCTTTGGCACCAGTGATTGGTCCCCACGCCATGGAGGCGTCGAAATCGGGGCTGTATGGGTTTTCGGCACTGACAATCGGATTTTTCTGCTTGAAATTGGTCATATTTTCGGCACCGACATAGATGCTCCAAGTTTTGAAATAGTGCGTTATCTGCGCCATCAGTTGCGGATACCAGCCGAAATTTTTCTCCCACAGCGGATTTTCCGTGTCGGGGTCGGGCAGGCGGCCGCCACCGTTGAACTGCGCTGTGAAATCGAACTGCCACTTTTTGAGCGGCGTTTGGTACGAGGTGGTTATCAGTCCTTTGAAACGGTTGGTGAGCGGTTTTTCGCGCAGTTGTCCGCCGATGGTCTGTTTCACATCGCTCATGCGGTAGGCTAGCGTCATAGTCCAGCCGCGCAAAATCTCCATCGATGCTTCCACTTGCAGATTGCCCGCATAGGAGCGACCGCCGTTCAGATTGCTGAATGTTACCGTGTGCGGGTCGCTGTCCATGTCAGCCACCACGCACTCGAAGAAATGGGTGTAGTAGTAGTCGGCCGAGAGTTGCAGTTCGCGACTGGCAATCGGAATGTAAAAAGTGGTGCTGATGCCAGCGTTGATGGCGCGTTCTTGTGCAAAAAGGTCTTCTTGCAGCACAATTTTGCGGTTGCTGGCAAAGATGGCGGCATTGTCGGTCAGCACATTGGGCGAGCGGTAGCCCAGCCCGACGGAGGCGCGCAAGTTCCACCATTTCCACGGTGCATAGCGCACATTGAAGCGTGGTGTGCAGAAAAATCCGTAGTAGTTGCTCCAATCGGCACGCACGCCCACGAGCAGCGACAGTTTTTCGTCGTATTTGAAGTCGTATTCGGCGAATAGGCCGGGCGTAAATTCGTTGCGTGTCTTGTCGAAAATGGAGTCTTGCAGGCGATTGGTGGCCAGCCGCTCGTCGTAAAAGTCGTAGTTGAAACTGATGCCTGTGGTGAGTTTGTGGCGGCTCGCTTCGTCGAAATAGGTCTGAAAAATGGCGTTCAGATAGCCGTTGCCTTGCGTGGCGTCGTAGTGCGTGCTGCCGTAGAGGCTGTTTTGGCGGTGGTATGCACCGCTGGCGATGATGCCAATGCTGGTGCCGAGTTCATGGTTGAACACATAGCCGTTTTTCACAAATCCATCGACGCGCACGGTGGTGATGTCGATGCCGTAGGGCGTGACTTCGGGATTGTCGTTGCGCCATTTTTTGGTCTGTCCGCCTTGACGGTCGTCGTAGAGGCCACGCACGAGCAGTTGCATGGTGTAGTCGTCGGTTTTGTAGTACCAACGATTGAGCAGATTGGCGCGATTGCCTTTGGGCATATCCATAAAACCGTCGTTGTTTTGGTCGTGTTCCATGCTTTCGTTGCGGTATTGCAGCATTGCGCCTGTCGATAGGCGGTCGTTGATGTCCCAGCCGCCCGTGGCGTTCAGTTCGGCGCAAAGTTCGGAGTTGAGCATACCGTTGATGGCGATGGGTGCGGCGGTTTGCGGTTTCAGATATTCCACATTGATTTGCCCTGTGGTGGCTTCGTAGCCGTTCACTACCGATGCAGTGCCTTTCGACACTTGTATGCTCTCCATCCACGAACCGGGAATGTACTCCATGCCGTAACTCGATGCCAATCCGCGGATGCCAGGCGTGTTTTCGCTCAACATCTGCACATAATTGCCCGAAAGTCCGAGCATTTTAATTTGTTTTGCGCCTGTGGCGGCATCGCTGTAAGCCACATCGACCGAAGCGTTTGTCTCGAAACTTTCCGACAGATTGCAGCAGGCGGCTTTGCAGAGTTCTGCGCCCGTAATGCGCTGCGTCTGCACGGCCGACACGCGCGAGGCGACCGTTCCAGCGGCGCGCGCCGACACCTCTACATCGGCCAACTGCGTGTTTTCGTCGTCGAGCGTTACGAGCAGCGTTTCCGATGGGTCGGCAATGGAGATAACGGCCGTTTTGTAGCCGATGTAACTGATTTGCAGTTGGTTCGTGGTCGGCGTTGTTTCTACTTCGAAAAATCCGTCGATGTCGGTAACGGTGCCGATGCCAGTGCCTTGCCACACTATCTCCGCCCCGATGAGCGGTTCGCCAGTCGCATCGCTTACAATGCCGCTGACGCTCTCGGCGCAGATGGCTGCCACGCAGTCCAAAAAGAAAATTATTGTAGTCAGTTTTTTCATTGCTTTTTTTTGATTGAAAATTGAACAAAAAGGGAGTGCGCACCACCGAAAATGGTGCGTTCGGGTTTGTCCGTTCCAATCAAATAAGCAATAGTTCGATGCGTGTCAGCACGGCGCGACCTGCGCAAAACAGCGGCGGTGCGTGCGACAGAGCAAAGGTGGTGTGCGCCGTCGGCGTTTCGGCAGCGACGGTTGGCGTAGCAATCAGGGCGCACAAAACCAGCGTCGGTGCGCAGTCGATGTGCTGCTGGTCGATGGTCGAAATGTCGGTTGCCAAGCGTTGCAGCGTGCAGGCGTTGTGTTGCGCGGTGTAGCCGTCGCCGTGGTGATGCTCGCAGCAGTGTGCGGCGGCCTGTTCGTGATGGCGGTGGTTGTGGTGCACCTCGTCGCAGCAGCCTGTGGTGAACATACGCTCGCCATGTGCGGCGCACGCCTCGCAGCAGTAGTGTGCCACATTGAAACCGCAGCCAGCCAAGGCAAAATAGAGTGCCAACGCTGCGCAGATAGTATGCCGAACGAGATGTTTCATACCGAATACGCTGCAAATTTAGTGCAAAAAATCAAAATAATGGTTATAAAATGGCAACTTTTTGACAAAAATACCTACTTTTGTAGTCTGAATCATCTCTATTGTCCAATTTTAATACCCACAAATGGCTATGAAGACGAATCGTTTCCCCTTTGTTCTGATGTTGGCGGCGTGCGCAGGAGCGTTGGTCTCGTGCGGCAACAATGCGCCCGAAGCAATTGCGTTCGAAACCTTGAAAAGCGAGTGCCGTTACGCCTGTTCGGGCGATTCGACAGTCGATTGTTTCGATGTGAGTTACAACCTCGAATTTCCGAAAAATGCCGATTCTGAAGCGGTTTCCACGGTGCGCACCACGCTCATCACCGACCTATTTGGCGAAAAATACATCGACACGAAAAACAGCAAACTGCTCGACGACTACATTGCCGATTGCAAGAGCGAATACAACCAAATAGCCGCCGATTACGAGGATTTTGTGGCAGCAAATTTCTATGTCGAGAAGTTGAACGCTGTGCCGCTGTTCCAAAATGAGTCGCTGCTCACCTACGAAGCCACGCGCTACATCTTCACGGGCGGTGCACACGGTATGTCGAGCACCGTCTGCTGGGTTTTCGACTTGGAAACGGGGCATCAACTCACCGAAGACGACATTTTTGTTCCAAACATCTCCGACCGCCTGACCGACCTGCTGCGGCAGACGCTGCGCACCGATGCTACCAGCCGCGACCTGCCCATCGACGACTTTTTCATGGATCAAGTGCTGCCCAACGGCAATTTTGCGGTAACCGACGAGGGCATCTACTACCAATACAATCCGTACGACATTGCGCCATACGCCTTTGGTGGCACGCGGCTACTGCTCAACCGCGAAATGCTGAAACCGCTACTGCGCCAAGGCACAGCCGTGTATAAACTCTATTTTGCCGATTGATATGGGTGCAGGATTGGAACTGATTTGGAACTATTTCCCAGACTTGAGCGACCAACAACGCCACCAGATGGCCGAACTTTACGCGCTCTACACCGATTGGAACGCCAAAATCAATGTCATTTCGCGCAAGGACATCAACAATCTGTACGAACACCATGTGCTGCACTCGTTGGCCATTGCCAAAATTTTGCCTTTTGCCAGTGGCACTTCGGTGGTCGATGTTGGTACAGGTGGCGGATTTCCAGGCATTCCGCTCGCCATCGTGTTTCCGCAAGTGCAGTTCCATTTGGTCGATTCTATCGGCAAAAAAGTGCGTGTAGCCAGCGAAGTGGCGCAGGCCATAGGTCTTGCGAACTGCACCTTTGCCCACGCACGCATGGAGGAGGTGAAAACGAAGTTCGATTTTGTGGTGAGCCGTGCGGTGATGCCGCTTGGCGATATGGTGCGTTTGGTGCGCAAAAACATCAGCACCACGCAGCGCAACGCCCTGCCCAATGGGCTGATTTGCCTCAAAGGAGGCGAACTCGACCGCGAAATTTTTCCGTTCCGCCACACCGCCACGCTCTACAGTGTGAGCGAATGGTTCGCCGAACCCTATTTCGAAACAAAAAAGGCGGTTTATCTGCCGTTGCATTAACGAAAAACGATGAAAATCAAGATTTTTCAAGTCAATCCGATACGCGAAAACACCTATGTGCTGCACGACGAGGCGCACCACGCCATCGTTATCGACTGCGGCTGCCTCACGCCCAGCGAAGACGAGCGGCTGCAACGCTACATTGCCGACAATCGGTTGAGCGTGGAGCGCGTGCTGAACACGCACCTGCACCTCGACCACGCATTTGGCAACCACATGTTGGCGCAAACCTACGGCGTACTGCCCGAAGCGCACCAAGCCGACGAGTTTTTTGCGACACACATGGCCGATTTGGCATCTTTTTTCGGCATTCACGACGAGGTGCACCCGCAGGCGTTGGGCGGCTACCTGCACGATGGCGATGTGATAACCGTCGGGGCGATGGAACTGCATGTGCTGCACACACCTGGACATTCGCCTGGCAGCGTCTGTTTCTATGCGCCAAAAGATGGAGCGCTTTTTTCGGGCGATACACTTTTTCGTAGCGGCATCGGGCGCACCGACTTGCGCGGCGGCGACTACAACGCCCTCATCGACAGCATCCACCAAAAACTGCTGACCCTGCCCCCCGACACCGCCGTCTATTGCGGCCACGGCCTCCCAACAACGATTGGGCTGGAAAAGGAGAATTTTTAGTTAGCAGTGAGCAGTGAGAAGTTAGTAGTGTTTTTGAGTGAGGAATTAGGAATGAGGAATTTTTAGTTAGAAGTTAGAAGTGAGAAGTTAGTAGTGAGCAGTGATGAAAATTGTGGCACTTTTGAACGCAAGAATTCATAATTCTAAATTCTTAATTAAATGCGTGGCTTTCCCCCTTCGGGGGAAACGGGAAAGGGGGCTGAAACCTGAAACTCTTAAACTCTGAAATTTGAAATTCTGAAATTCTGAAATTTGAAATTACTATTATGGAAAACTTCGCTGGACTGACACCACCATATTCCGACTATGCGACGGCAAAATTTGCTGTGCTGCCTGTGCCTTACGATGCGACGAGCAGTTGGGTGCATGGTGCCGAGCGTGGTCCCGAAAAACTGCTCGAGGCCTCGGTGCAACTCGAATGGTACGACACCGAAACGCACACCGAAGCCTATCGGCAGGGCATCTACACCGCTGCGCCAATCAGCGAACAACGCTCGCCCGAACGGCTTTGCGAGGCGGTGGAACAGCGTGTGGGCGCACTGTTCGACGACGGCAAAACGCCCGTAACCATCGGCGGCAACCACACCGTGAGCATCGGCGCAATACGTGCGGCCGCCAAGCGTTTTCCCAACCTGACCGTGCTGCAACTCGATGCGCACAGCGATTTGCGCCGCACCTACGAAGGCTCGCCGCTCAACCATGCCTGCGTGATGAACCAAGCCAAACAGGTGGCGCAAATCACCCAAGTGGGCATACGCAGCCAGTGCATCGAAGAGACCGACAATTTCGACCCGAACCGCATCTTTTGGGCAAAAGATATCTATTTCGACCGCGATGCCGCGTGGGAAGAGCGCGCCTACCGCACATTGAGCCAGAATGTCTATCTCACCATCGATTTAGATGTGTTCGACCCGAGCGTTCTTGCCGCCACAGGCACGCCAGAGCCGGGCGGACTGCACTACTTCCAAGTGCTGCACTTTCTGCGCCCGCTGTTCGCCCGTTTCAATGTGGTTGGCTTCGACATTGTGGAACTCTGCCCACAGGCTGGCTTGCACGCCTCCGACTATTTGGCGGCGCGGCTCGCCTACCAACTGATGACCTACAAATCGCTGCCCGACGCACGCTAACAAAGCCCACAAATCGCACTTTGGCACGATAATTGTTGCACTTTCATCAACAAGCGTTGCAACGATGAAACACCTTCTGCTCACTGCGTATATGCTGACCGTCGCTGTCGGTTGTTGCGCCATCGACATTGCAGGTTACATTGTCGATAGTCGGCGGCAGCCCATTGCCTACGCCAGCGTTTATCTGCAAAACAAGCCGCAAATCGGCACAATGACCGATTCGGTGGGGCATTTTGTGTTGCAGGGCTGTATGCGCACCGACACGACCGTCGTTTCGTTCGTCGGCTACGAGATGTACGCCCTGCCCGTCGAACGCTTTTGGCCAAACAAAACGCTGCGCATTGCGCTGAAAGACCAGCCAATTATGCTCGATGCAGTGGTGGTGTCGGCCAAAGGCAACCGCCGCCAACAGCGCAAAGCAATGAAAGAGTTGCTGACGCAAATCGGCACGCAACTGCAAGCCGATTTCCCCGATGAGGCGCGCAACTACCGCGTGGTGTCGCGCATTTCGGTCTATAACGAGGGGCAACTGGCGGGTTTCGACGAGATGGTGGGCAACATGGTGGAACTGCCCTACCTGCGCAACGCAAATCACCCAAGTGGGCATACGCAGCCAGTGCATCGAAGAGACCGACAATTTCGACCCGAACCGCATCTTTTGGGCAAAAGATATCTATTTCGACCGCGATGCCGCGTGGGAAGAGCGCGCCTACCGCACATTGAGCCAGAATGTCTATCTCACCATCGATTTAGATGTGTTCGACCCGAGCGTTCTTGCCGCCACAGGCACGCCAGAGCCGGGCGGACTGCACTACTTCCAAGTGCTGCACTTTCTGCGCCCGCTGTTCGCCCGTTTCAATGTGGTTGGCTTCGACATTGTGGAACTCTGCCCACAGGCTGGCTTGCACGCCTCCGACTATTTGGCGGCGCGGCTCGCCTACCAACTGATGACCTACAAATCGCTGCCCGACGCACGCTAACAAAGCCCACAAATCGCACTTTGGCACGATAATTGTTGCACTTTCATCAACAAGCGTTGCAACGATGAAACACCTTCTGCTCACTGCGTATATGCTGACCGTCGCTGTCGGTTGTTGCGCCATCGACATTGCAGGTTACATTGTCGATAGTCGGCGGCAGCCCATTGCCTACGCCAGCGTTTATCTGCAAAACAAGCCGCAAATCGGCACAATGACCGATTCGGTGGGGCATTTTGTGTTGCAGGGCTGTATGCGCACCGACACGACCGTCGTTTCGTTCGTCGGCTACGAGATGTACGCCCTGCCCGTCGAACGCTTTTGGCCAAACAAAACGCTGCGCATTGCGCTGAAAGACCAGCCAATTATGCTCGATGCAGTGGTGGTGTCGGCCAAAGGCAACCGCCGCCAACAGCGCAAAGCAATGAAAGAGTTGCTGACGCAAATCGGCACGCAACTGCAAGCCGATTTCCCCGATGAGGCGCGCAACTACCGCGTGGTGTCGCGCATTTCGGTCTATAACGAGGGGCAACTGGCGGGTTTCGACGAGATGGTGGGCAACATGGTGGAACTGCCCTACCTGCGCAACGCCAACAAACGCGATTCGATACAAGTGAAAGCCGATTTCACGCGCTACTATCTCGCTCCGAAAATCGATGATGGGCTGCGCAATTTCGACCAATCGCTGCTGAAAAGGCAGGAGAAAAAGCAGTTGCAAAAGATCGATTTCAGCCGTTCGGAGCCGATGCACCGTATGTTGTGGGCACTCGATATTGTGGATTGGTTCGAGAAAAACAGCCACAACACAAGCCGTTGGAGCGTTGCCGAGCGCGATGCCGATTCGCAAGTATTGACGCACACTGCCACCTATCGCCTGCCAGGCATATTCGACGCCACGCTGCGAACACACTTTTTTCTCGACAAAAGTCTGCACCTGATACGCCTTGCGCAAAGCGTCGATGTGAAAGCCGATATTCCGTTTGGCTACAAACTGAGCGAAGCGCAACTGGCTGCACTCAACTCGCTGATAGTGAGCAGCGAAGGCAATGCTTTTGAAAAATATCGTCTGAAAAAACTCGTTGGCCACATCGAGCGCAATGTGCTGTTTGTGCCGCAGGACGGCAAAATGGTCGTAAGCGAAAAGAACTGGTCGGGCGATGTGCACGCCACCGACAAAAACGAGCGCGCCGTCAATTTCGACCAAAAGACGACGATCAATGTTCTGTCGGTCAAGACAACTGGCGTAACGCCCTACACACGCAAGCAACTCGCCACCAAAGCCAAGCGCACGCAGATTTTCGAGAACTAAAAAAACAGGCCGCAACGGTTGCGACCTGCTCTCTTTTCGGTGTGTGTGAACTCACACGATGCCTTGTGCCAACATCGCCTTTGCCACTTTGAGGAAGCCCGCCACATTCGCACCTTTCACATAGTTGATGTAGCCGTTTGGCTCGGTGCCGTGTTTCACGCACTGCGCATGAATATCGGCCATGATTTGGTGCAGACGGCGATCGACCTCGTCGGCAGCCCAACTGATGTGCATGGCGTTTTGTGTCATCTCCAAGCCCGATGTCGCCACGCCGCCAGCGTTCACCGCTTTGCCTGGCGCAAAGAGCATTTTGTGTTCGATGAATAGATCTATCGCCTCGGGGGTGCAGCCCATATTCGACACTTCGCCCACGCAAAGTACCTGATTTTCAATCAGTTTGCGCGCATCGTCGCCATTGAGTTCGTTTTGCGTAGCGCAAGGCAGCGCCACATCAACTTTCACCTCCCACGGCTTGCGTCCAGCAACAAATTTTGCGCCGAAACGCTCGGCATACGGTGCTACCACATCGTTGCACGAGGCGCGCAGTTCGAGCATATAGTCGATTTTTTCGCCCGAAATGCCATTTTCGTCGTAGATGTAGCCATCGGGACCCGAAATAGTTACCACTTTTGCGCCTAATTGCGTGGCTTTGGTTACCGCGCCCCACGCCACATTGCCGAAGCCCGACACCGCCACGGTCTTGCCTTTGAGCGAATGTCCCGCCGTTTCGAGCATCTGATTGACAAAGTAGAGGGCGCCGAATCCTGTTGCCTCGGGGCGTATGAGCGAGCCGCCAAATTCGAGTCCTTTACCCGTCAGCACGCCTGTATTTTCGCGTGCCAACTTTTTGTACATGCCGTAAAGATAGCCGATTTCGCGTGCACCCACGCCGATGTCGCCAGCAGGCACATCGGTATCGGGACCAATCTGCCGCCAGAGTTCGAGCATAAAGGCTTGGCAAAAACGCATCACTTCGGCATCGGATTTGCCTTTCGGGTTGAAATCGGAGCCGCCTTTGCCGCCGCCCATGGGCAGTGTGGTGAGCGCATTTTTGAAAGTCTGTTCGAAGCCGAGAAACTTCAGAATAGAGAGATTGACCGATGGGTGAAAACGCAGACCGCCTTTGTATGGGCCGATGGCGTTGTTGAACTGAATGCGGTAGCCGAGGTTGGTCTGCACCTCGCCGCGGTCGTCGGTCCACGCCACGCGAAACACATTGATGCGGTCGGGCTCGACCATGCGTTCGACGATTTTTGCCTTTTCGAACTCGGGGTGCCGCGCATAAACCTCCTCGATAGAGAGCAGCACCTCGCGCACCGCCTGCAAATACTCGCGTTCGCCCGGGTGTTTAGCCTCGAGCGCATTCATCAGATTTTGAACATCCATAGTTATAACGATTTAAGGTTGTGTCAGTTTCGGTAGCCGCACAAACGGCGATACAATGTTAGCGTTTTATTTCGAGACCGACAAATTTTTTCGCAAAAATGTTCAAAATTGGTGATTTTCAGAGAGTTGGAGTCAATTTCAGGTTTCAGAATTTAAGAGTTTCAGAATTGTCGGTAACTGAAACGCCTCAATTTTCAAATTTTCAAATCTTCAAATAAAAAACTTTTTACTTTCAACTTTATAGACTTTCTCACTATTTTGTCTTTTGTCTTTACTCTTTATTCTTGCCTATTTCAACTCCACCACGGTGATGCCTGCGCCGCCGAGTTGCACATGTTCGTCGTGGTAGGTGTCGACGGCGGGAGCGTTGTGCAGGTAGTCGCGTATGGCTTGTCGCAGCGCGCCCGTGCCTGTGCCGTGCAGTATGCGCACACGACCAGCGGCCAGCATTTCGGCATCGTCGATAAAGTAGATGACGGCATTCAACGCCTCATCGACGCGCATACCACGCACATCGATTTCGGGCTTGAAACGGAGTTGCCGCGCGTGCATGGTGTCGGTCGTGTTCGACGCTGGGCGGTCGCTGCGCGTGGACTGGCTTGCGTTGCACGGTTCAAGTCGATCGAGGGCAACGGTCGATTTTATCTGACCAAAAGCAACGATGGCTGTTTTGTCGTTGATTTCCAGTACTTTACCAACAATTTCTTGTCCGACAATGCGCACGCTATCGCCGATGTGAAGCGGTTTTTGCACTGATTTTTTGTGCGGTTTTTCGGTGAGTTTCGCCTTGTGTTCGGCCAACTGTTGGCGCACCTTTTTTGTCTGCATTTTGTCGGCGTGCGTCTCTTTGATGGTGCGAATTGTCTGCTCGATTTTGGCGTTTGTTTCGGTCAAAATGTCGGCGGCTTCGGCTTTGGCTTGGCGCAACATCTCCTTGCGGCGACGCCCGATGTCGGCCATCGCCTCGTCGTACTGGCGTTTCAGCGCGTCGATTTGCTTCTCTTTGTCGTGAATTTGGCGGCGTTTGTTCGCCCAATAGCGTTTGTCGCGCGCCACATCTTGCAAATTTTTGTCGTAATCGATATGCGCAGCACCCACTTTT
The DNA here is from genome assembly GCA_963659365.1 of Acutalibacteraceae bacterium. GTDB lineage: Bacteria > Bacteroidota > Bacteroidia > Bacteroidales > Paludibacteraceae > W0P28-013. The sequence goes on from CAVKTI010000001.1 coordinate 89,821, forward strand.
TGCGTTGCCGACTCGATTATTTCGTCGGGAAGGCCGATTTTTCGGGCTATTTCGATAGCAAACGAACTGCCCGGCTGACCGATTTGCAGCGCGAAAAGCGGCCGCATTTCGTGGCGGTCGTAGAGCATCGCGCCGTTGGCGATGCCATCGGTATCGGCGGCAAAATGTTTCAAATTGGTATAGTGCGTGGTAATCAGCCCGAAAGTGCCGCTTGCATTGAATTTTTCGAGCATCGCTTCGGCCAGCGCACCGCCAATTTGCGGTTCGGTGCCTGTGCCAAACTCATCGACAAGCAGCAGCGAACGGCCGTTGCAGTGGCGCAAACACTGTTTCATATTCAGCAGGTGCGAACTGTAGGTCGATAGGTCGTTTTCGATGCTCTGTTCGTCGCCGATGTCGATAAAAATGCTCTCGAAAATGCCCGCTTCGCTCCGTTCGCCGATGGGGACGAGCAGACCGCATTGCAGCATATATTGCAGCAACCCGACGGTTTTCAGGCAGACCGATTTGCCGCCAGCGTTTGGCCCCGAAATGAGCAGTATGCGCTGCTGTTTGGTCAAACGAATGTTGAGCGGCACAATGTTTTTGCCCTGTTTGGCGAGCGACAGTTCGAGCAGCGGGTGGCGTGCGTCGTACCAATCGATGTACGCATCGTTTTTCAGGTGCGGCTTGATGGCATTTGTCTGTCGCGCCAGTTTGGCTTTGGCTTGCAGGGCATCGAGTCGTGCCAAAAAGTCCATCGCATCGAGCAAATCGGCATAAAATGGTCGCACAAAATCGGTAAATCGTTGCAAAATGCGCAGAATTTCGCGCCGTTCATCGCCTTCGAGTTCGCGCAAGCGGTTGTTGGCTTCTACCACCGCACTCGGCTCGATGTAAGCCGTTTTGCCCGTTGCCGATTCGTCGTGGACAATGCCGCCGATTTTGCGTTTGTTCATCGCCAACACAGGAATGACCAGCCGCCCATCGCGCATGGTGGGAGCGGCCTCTTTCTCGACCAGTCCATCGGCTTGCGCTTGGCGCAAAATGGCGTGTAGTGTGCGCTGCACGCTGGTTTTTGCGCGCCGCATATCGTGCCGAATCTGTGCCAATTCGGGCGAAGCGTTCTCTTTGATGTCGCCAAATTTGTCGAGAATAGCGTCGATGGCGTGCAGAATATCGGGGAAACAGACGCAATCGTCGGCCATGCGGTGCAAGGTGGGAAACCGTTGCGCATCGGTTTTGCGCAGAAAATCGGCAACCTGCTGCAAATGCAGGCAGTTGTGGCGTATGCGGTCGATGTCGGTCAGTTCGAGGCAAGTGCCTTCGATGCACGTGTTGGCAAAAGCGTTGCGCAGGTCGGCCGTGTCGCCCAGTGGCAGCGCAACGCCATCGGCCAGCAACCGCGCCGCCTCGTCCACAGGAGCGAGCCGCCCGACGATAGTGTCGAAATCGGTCGAAAAGCCGATGCGGTCAATCTCCTCCTGCGCCAAAGTGCTGATACAGTGCCCTTTGAGCAGCGCACGTACCCTGTCGAACCCGATTTTTTCCTCTATGTCGTGCGGATAAAGCATACACCATTTTTGTCTGTGCAAAGGTACGAAAATTAGTGCGAAAGTGTGAAAGTGCGAAAGTGAGAAAGTAGGGACGCGGCATGCCACATCCGAAAAGGTTATAGGTGAGAGGTTATAGTTTAGAGAATATAGATTGTAGAGCAGCCACACTGTGACGGCTCTACTGTTGTTATGATTTTTTAACCACACCCCTGCCATTTGGCAGGTACTCCCCTTGAAAAGGGGAGAGGTAATGAACCAACTTGGGTGCGAGCCTGTCCCCTTTGTAAGGGGACGAGCGAAGCGGAGGGGTTAGAAAACCAAATCACCAAATAACCAAATCTGCAAATCAACAAAAAAAACTGAAACAGCGCACAGCGCGAAAAACATAGAAACCTGCGCGGAGCGTGCAAATTTTAAGTTCAACTTTAATTTTGTGCAAAATTATCTGCCCTGATAAAAAAATTACCTTATTTTTTTTTTTGTGCAAATGAAAAAAAATGTAAATTTGTCGGCGTGAAACATTGTGCCTACATCGCACTGTTTGTGCTGTCGTTGTTGGGTCTGTTCGGGGTTTGTGGCTGCTGTTCCGCTCCCGAATCGCCTGCAGATAGTGCTGCGCAATGGGCATCGGTTTCGTGCTACAGCGACGACTGCTACACGCAGGGCGGCAGTAGCGAGTTGCGCGGCAGTTCGGCGGTTTCGCCCAGCGTAAGCGCACCTACACTTTGGCACACAGGCAAGACTATCGACAGCCGTAGCCGCCGTTTCTTCATCAATCACAACGCCATCAGTTTCAAGGCGGGTCGCCTGTGGAGTTGCTGTCTGCCAGCGGTGCAGTGGCGGCCGTTCGGCTTGCTGCCTATGGCGGTAAAACACCATGCACAGTTTTTCATTCGTCTGTGCAAACTCACTATTTAGGGTAATTTTCGCATTTCGTTTCGCTTGCAGCGTGCGCAGTCGTGGTGCGCGTGTGTGAGCAACATTTTTCATTCACCCTAAATTAGTTTCAAAAACAACTATGATTTACCTCATTTTTCTGATTTCGTTGGCCGCCATTGTGTGGGGAGCCAGCAGTTTGGTCGATGGTTCGGTGGCAATAGCGCGTCGTTACCGCATTTCCGACTTTGTGATAGGCGCAGTGATAGTGGGTATTGGTACTTCGATGCCCGAACTGACGGTGAGCGCGTACGGCGCATGGCATGGCAATGTCGATGTGGCGATTGGCAATGTGGTTGGCTCCAACATTTTCAATGTGTTGGCCATTTTGGGTCTGACGGCAGCACTGTGGCCTGTGGCGGTTACGCGCGACAATCTGCGGTTCGAACTGCCTGTGTGCGTGCTGGTTTCGGTGTTGGTGCTGTTGCTGGCGTTCAACTTTTTCGATGGCAGCGCAGTCTGCATCGGTCGCATCGATGGCTTGGTGCTGTTGGCGTTTTTTGTGGCGTACATCTACCTGTCGTTCTGGCGTGAGCGGCGCAATGGGCGTGCCTCGAGCGGCAGCGACGATAGCGACAGCACACCACAGCCAAAAATTGGTTGGGCGGTGCTGCGCATTGTGTGCGGTTTGGCGGCGTTGGTTGCTGGCAGCCACTTTTTTGTCGATTCGGCGGTGGAGATTGCTCGTGCATGGGGCGTCGATGAGGCGTTCATCTCCATTACACTGATAGCCTGCGGCACATCGGTATCCGAACTGGCGGCTTCGTTGGCGGCAGCGTTCAAAAAGAACACGCAGTTGGCAATGGGCAACATTGTCGGTTCAAACATCTTCAATATCTCGTTCATACTCGGTGTCAGTTCGCAAATTGCACCGCTGGCAGGCGGCGGCATCACGCTGGTCGATTACATTGTGATGATAGCGGCGGCGGCCGTGCTGTTGCCCTTCGGCTTTTTGCGCCGCATACCGCGCTGGGGCGGCCTACTGATGGTCGCTGCCTATGTGATTTATACCATCTATCTAGTGCAAATGCAGCAAATTTAGTGTGAAAGTGCGAAAGTGCGAAAGTGGGAAAGTTTTTTATTTGAAAATTTGAAGATTTGAAGATTGCGCCGCTGTTGATTGCGAAAATTCATAATTCTAAATTCATAACTCTTAATTAAGCGAAGCCTTTCCCCCTTCGGGGGAAACAGGCTATAATCGAAAACTTAGAACCAGAAACATAGAAACCTGCGCACAGCGCAATCTGAAATTTGAAATTCTGAAATTTGAAATTTGAAATTCTGAAAAAACTATGGAATTAACATTGCAACTTTTGACTTTGCTCGGTGCTTTGGGCATGTTTTTGTACGGCATGAACCTGATGAGCACTGGTTTGCAAAAGGCCGCTGGTGAGCGTTTGCGCCACATTTTGGCCGCCATGACCTCGAACCGCGTGAAGAGCGTGGCGACGGGTTTGACGATTACCTCCATCATTCAGTCGTCGAGTGCGACCACGGTGATGGTAGTCGGTTTTGTGAACGCTGGGCTGCTGGCACTCGAACAAGCCATCGGCGTGATAATGGGCGCGAATATCGGCACCACGGTTACAGCGTGGCTCATCTCGCTGCTCGGTTTCAAAATGGACATCTCGGTGCTGGCGGTGCCGCTCATGGCCATCGGGTTTGTTATGAGCGTGTCGAAACGAGAACGCTACCGCAATATCAGCGAGTTTATCATCGGTTTTTCGCTGCTGTTTTTGGGCTTATCGCTGATGAAAAATTCGGTACCCGACCTCGAACAGACACCCGAAGTGCTGTCGTTTATCGGCCGTTGGACGGGCTACGGCTTTTGGTCGGTGCTGCTCTTTTTGGCGTTTGGCACTGTGCTGACACTCGTTTTGCAGTCGTCGAGCGCCACAATGGCACTCACGCTCATCATGTTGAGCCTCGGTTGGTTGCCGTTCGATATGGCGGCGGCCATGGTGCTTGGCGAAAATATCGGCACCACCATCACGGCAAATATCGCAGCCGCCATGGCTAATGTGAACGCCAAACGCGCCGCCTTGGCGCACACGCTGTTCAATGTGTTTGGCGTGGTGTGGGCGTTGGCGCTGTTCCGCCCGTTTGTCAATTTTATCGGTCTGACTATCACTTGGTTAGGCTATCCAAATCCTGCCGAATTGCCCAGCGGAATGCTCAATCCTGCTTCGGACGAGGCCACAGCGGCACTCTACGGACTGTCGATGTTGCACACGCTGTTCAACACCTTCAATACCTTCATTCTGATTTGGTTTGTGCCGCAGATTGCCAAAATTGTAACGGCACTCATCAAGAGCAAAGTGAATCCCGAAGATGAGATTTTCAAACTGAAATTTATCAGTGCTGGCGCAATGGATACCGCCGAATTGTCGGTGGTTCAGGCATGGAAAGAGGTGGCGCATTTTGCGCAGATTTCGCGCAATGGCTTTGATTACGCCAAGTCGGCCATTCACGCTGCGACTGCCGACGAATTTGAAAAATATCGTCTGAAACTGGTGAAATACGAGGAGATTTCGGACCGCATCGAGTACGAAATTGCCTCATTTCTGAACGATATTCCGCAGGGCAGCGTGAGCGAACGCACGCGCGAAGGCATGACGGCCGTTTACCGCATTATCGACGAATTGGAGAGTCTCGGCGATTCGGGCGAAGCCATCAGTCGGCTGTTGGCGCGGCGCAATGCCATCGGGCATCGCTTCAGCGACAGCGAGTTGGCGGCCATCGACGAGATGACGGCACTGGTCGATGCGGCCTACGGCGTGATGATTGATAACCTGCAACGCGACGAGAGCGCGCCCATCGATTTGGAGGACGCTGTGGCGTGCGAGGTGCGCATCAACGAGCGGCGCAACGCCCTGCGCGACGCTGCCATTCGCGACATCGAGCAGAAAGAGTCGTACCAAGCGAGCGTCTATTTCATGGACTTGATAGCCGAACTCGAACGCATGGGCGATTTCATCATCAACATCTCGCAAGCCGCCGCCAAAGTACGAGCATAAACGAAGTTAGTCCAAAAGTAAATCGTAGAGCCGTCACACTGTGGCGGCTCTACGGTTTAATGAACAATTAAGAATGAATAATGAAAAATAACTTCTTAATTGTCTAGTTTTTCAATTATTTAACAATTTGAAAATTTATTGAAGCGTTCGGACGCACTCGGTGCGTCCCTACTTTATAGACTTTACACTTTCACACTTTTATACTTTCTCACTATTTTACTCTTTATTTCTCGAAAGCGCTTATCATTTCCCATCATCTTGAATGAGTTGTAGCAGCCGTTCGACGGCTTGGCTGGCGGGAATGTTGCGCGCTACGCATTCGCTGCGGCGGTAGAGGCTTATGCGGTCTTTGCCTGCACCCACATAGCCGTAGTCGGCATCGGCCATCTCGCCGGGACCATTCACAATGCAGCCCATCACGGCAATTTTCAGGTTGCGCAGGTGCGCTGTGGCGGCTTTTATTTCGGCTACGGTGGTTTGCAGGTCGAACATGGTGCGCCCGCAACTGGGACACGAAATGTATTCTGTGCGACTGGTGCGCACGCGTGCCGCTTGCAAAATGCTGAATGCCAGTGAATTGATATCTTCTACGGCGATTTTTTCATCGCTGTTGGTTATTAGAACACCATCGCCAAAGCCATCGATAAAGAGCGGGCCGAGGTCGGCGGCGGCCTTCAGTTGCAGCGATTCCAAATCGCTCTCGGCGTAGTCACGCGCCAGCACCACAGGCGCATCGATGTGTGCCGCCGCAAGTCGGCAGAAGAAAGCGCGCATTTCGCCCACAGGATTTTGATGGTACGAGCGCAACAGAATTATCTGTGGATTTTGGCGCAACTGTTCGACCGTTTCTGGCGTGAGTTCATCAAGCGTGAGCGAACGCATTTGCGGCGCATTTTCGCCCAAAATAAAATCGGGTTGTGGCGTGTAGTTGCCTCTTTTTGCAGCGATAACCACAGGCACACGGTTGCCGCCAATGCCGTCGATAGCGATAGTGTAGCGTTGGGCAAATTGCAGCCGACCAAAATCGCCGCCCGTTTCGTCGATGGGCGCATGACCAGCGCGCGCTGCGATGTAGTTCACGAGTTTTTGCGCCACGGGAATTTCGCACTCGGGCGGTTCGCTCAACGACACACGCACCGTGTCGCCCAGTCCGTCGGCCAACAGCGTGCCGATGCCCACCGCCGATTTCACGCGACCGTCTTCGCCTTCGCCCGCTTCGGTTACGCCCAAATGCAGCGGATAGTGCATATTGGCTTTGTCCATCTCGGCGACCAAAAGTCGCACCGATTGCACCATCACGCGCACATTCGACGCTTTGACCGACAGCACTATTTGGTGAAACTGTTCGGCTTCGCAAAGGCGCAAAAACTCCATGCACGAGGCCGCCAAACCTTCGGGCGTGTCGCCGTAGCGGCTCATAATGCGCGGCGAGAGCGAGCCGTGATTCACGCCGATGCGTAGTGCAGTGCCGTGCGCCTTGCACAATTCGATGAGCGTGTGCAGTTTTTCGCGAATTTTGTCGATTTCGGCGACAAACTCCTCATCGGTGTAGTCGCCGTGCTTGCCAGCAACAAAATTTCCCGGATTGATGCGCACTTTTTCGACTAATTGTGCGGCTTCGTTGGCCACATTGGCATTGAAATGAATGTCGGCTACCAGCGGCACTTGGCAGTTTTTGCGGCGCAGTTCGGCGTGTATGCGTCCCAAATTTCGCGCTTCGCGCACGCCTTGTGTGGTAAAGCGCACCAGTTCGCCGCCAGCCGCCACAATGCGTTCGGTCTGCGCCACCGAAGCAGCGATGTCGTTGGTGTCGGTGTTGGCCATCGACTGAATGCGTATCGGCGCATCGCCCCCGATTGTTATGTTTCCGACTTTTACTGCGGTTGTTTTGCGGCGTTTGTAGTTGATCATTTTTGGTTGATGAGTTGATTGGTTGATGAGTTGATTAGTTTAACGCATTAGTCAGAGTTCGCAGGTTTTAATTTGTCGATAACTGAAAATCAAACAATTATTATTCATTTTTCATTGTTCATTATTCATTGTTTAATGCGAAGCATTAAACATGCATTGGATTATAGAGTTCGCCTGTCTTTTCGGAGGTTTCGTTTTGGCGTGGGAAGACGAGCGCGACATTGTTTTCGACGAAGTATTTTGTCAGATAGTAGGGCAATCGCTCGAACAGCGGATTGTACGAGAGTGTGCCTTTGCGTGCCGACACAATGATGACCGAGTCGTGCGGTTTCACGGCTTTGGTTACGAACAGAAAATCTTCCCAGCCCGCCAGTTCGTTGAAGCGCACATTTTGCAAATTAGCATCGGAGCAGAGTTTTTTCAGTGCCGCTTTGGTGGTGTTGGTGGCGTAGAAGAGTATTTTTGCGCCGACATTGGTGGCGATATTGCGCACGCGGTCGAACCACTGCTCGAAACCGAGTTCAAATTCGGCTTTGTCGGGCACTACCACCACAAGGCGTTTGATGCTGTTTATCGGGTTGCGCGGATTGTAAACAAAGATGTTGAGCCCGCTCTCTTTGAGCAGTCGGTTGGTGATATTGCCAAAAAATGTGTCGGCAAAACTGCTCTTTTTGTGCATCGTCAGCAGCAGGTCGGTAATGGCGTGTTCGTTCACGCTGTCGAGTATGCAGTTGGCCACATTCACGCCATTTTTCACTATTCCTGTGAGCCGATTGTCGGTGGCGGCGGCCAAATTGGCGGCGGTGTCCATCAGTTTTTGTCCCGAAATGTGGTCGTTTTTGCCCGAATCGACATAGATGGCGTAGAGTGCGTTGTGGCTTCGCTGTGGTTTCAGCAGGTTGCCCACATCTATCAGGTGGCGCATGCCCTGTTCGCTGCTCATCGGTATCAAAATGCGCTCTGCGCTCTGTTTTTGGTGCGCAATTTCGGCACGCAACTCTTCGGTGGCCAGTTGCCGCGCGGCTTTTTCGGTAACTACAGTGCTGACAGTGCAGGTTATCAAAATCATCAGCACGCTGCCGTTCAGCACGCTATCGCCCAGCAGCCCGATTTGGTGTCCAATCATGATGACGGCCAGCGTTACGGCGGCGCGTCCGCAACTCAGTCCGAACAGTGTGCGCCGCTCGCTTGGGCGCATGTGCGTGGTTTTTTGCGTGAGCCACGCCGCCAACCATTTGGTAATGAGCACCATAGCGGTCATCACGGCGGCGGCCAACAGGCTGTCGGGACTTTCGGTAAAGGCACCGATGTTCATCATCATGCCTATCGAAATCAGGAAAAATGGGATAAAAATGGCGTTCCCCACAAACTCGATGCGGTTCATGAGCGGCGACACGCTCGGCACTAGCCGATTGAGTGCCAATCCAGCGAAAAATGCGCCCAAAATGCCCGACAGTCCGACGATTTCGGCCAATAGCGAGGCGAAAAATACGGCTGCCAGCAAAAAAATGTATTGCGCCACGCTGTCGCTCACCTTGTGCAAGAAAAAGCGCGCCACCTTGGGCAGCAGCCAAAAGACAACTGCGCCAAACAGCACCGTTCCCAGCCCGAAACGCGCCCAATACCACGCATTGCCGCTGCCTTCGTGCAGTGCTTCGACCACGGCCAGCAGCAGCAGCGAAGCAGTAACGGTAACAACCGTGCCAGCCACGGCAATGCTCACTGCGCGACTTTTCGACACGCCCATTTTGCTGATGGCAGGATAGGCAATGAGCGTGTGCGAGGCGTAGATGGTGGCCAAAAGCGTGGCTGGAAGCCAGTCGAGCTGCAGCAGCCACACATTGGCAGCAATGCCAAGCACCATCGGTACAAAAAATGTGTAAAGCCCAAACAGTGCGCCTTTTGCGCTATTGCGTTTGAAAGTGTTGAGGTCGATTTCGATGCCCGCAAGGAACATGATGTAGAGCAGCCCGACCTTGCCAAAAAGTTCAAAACTCTGACCGTTGTCGAGCACATGCAGCCCGTATGGCCCCAACGCCATACCCGCCAAAATCAGCACAATGATGTGCGGAATGCGAATTTTGCCAAACAGCGGCGCCAACAAAATAACAGTCAGCACCACAAGGAAAATCTGTATCGGGTCGGTCAGTGGCATGATTTAGTGTGAAAGTATGAAAGTGTGAAAGTGTGAAAGTGTGTAAAGTGTATAAAGTGAAAAGGGCTCTATAACATTTCGTGTGGGTAGTCTAGTTGGAGGCCGCCAGTGACGAAGTA
>CAVKTI010000002.1:0-93270 GCA_963659365.1 Acutalibacteraceae bacterium
TGCAAATTTTTCCCCACTCCAAAAATACCTTACCCACTCAATTCGTTATAGAGCCAGAATTTGAATGTAACGAAGACTCAAAACCTTTCGTTCTCAACAATGATGACTCTTTTTGGATTAAAAGGTTCATTTTTGCCGACTTTGATGCTGAAATTAAAGAGAGTGAACATAATGTTAAGGAACTTCAAAATGCTTATTTGAAATTCTGTAAAATCCAAAACATTCAATCCGAAGACGGAAAGGGCGTTATTCGATTCATAGAACAGCACAAGGATACCCTTGCCCATTACTTAAGAAATTCAGATTGTCCAGATAAGACGGATTACTCTTTGCCAGCAAAATTCATAGAATATTTTAAGCCGATAAAACCTCTATATGAAGAAATCCGTGATTTATACTTAGGTGCAACCATTAGTTGTGCTATAGGATATCAGTTTAATGGCCTAAAAAATGATGTCACGCTTTTGCTTGACACAAATTTCATAATTAGTTTATTAGATTTAAATACTCCAGAATCAACCCGAACTTGTTCCAAATTACTGGAGGTTTGCAAAAAATCTGGATACTCTTTTCTAGTACTGCCAGAAACTAAAGAAGAAATACAGAGTCTTCTTGAATTTAAGTCAAGAAGTCTTGACAAGATAGCGCTGCAGAAAAGCATCAATAAGGAAGATGTATTTTGTGCCTGTGAAAGACGAGGGCTAAATAGTGCTGACTTGATGAGAATATCTGATAACATCGAAGATGCTCTCATAAAGTTCGATATTAGAATACTGCCGAACTCCACAATGCTGAGAAATAAAGCGAAATACAGCAATGAGTATCAAACTCTGAAAACATATAGAAATAATGACAAAGCCGCCCTTCATGACGCTATGGCTATACTATATGTTAGAGAAAAACGCGGTGGAATAGCTGTAAAATCTTTTGAAAAGGTAAATTGCTGGTTCGTAAACAATTCTATCACACACGACTTTGAGCATAGTGCAATAGAGAATATCATAAACGGCAACTCACCAGAAAACCAGCCAGAAATCATTAAGGCCGATGATTTGTTGAATATACTATGGTTAAGTGCGCCATCAATAAGAAGCGAAGTATCTTCTGATGAAATGGTGGACATTGGTCTTACTACATTGGTCGCTCACACACTCAACAAATCCTTGCCTAAAGCATGTATTATTCGTGAACTTGACGAAAACATTCAGAAATATAAATCAGAAGACATAACAGATCGTGATGTTTATCTCCTATCAGTAAGAATAGCAAACAATCAGGTAAAAAACATTGAAGAGTTGAATACTCTTGCTGTAAATGATACTGTAGAATTTAATTGTAGAGTCAAAGAAGAAGCAAGAAAACAGGCTGAAATCGAAAACGAGCAACGAAAACAACTGAATAAGCTTTATTCTGAACTTTCAAATGCAATACATTGCATATCTAAACAATCGGAGGCAATGGTTCTGGACAAAGAAGTTCTAGATAAGCAAAACCAAAATCTCCAAGAAAAACTTAAAAAGTCCGAATTAGATAATGAAGTCATATCTAAAGAATTAGGAGTAAAAGACACTATGATTAAACGCCAAAGAAAAATCATTTTCGGTCTATTGGTCGTCATTGTAGCCATTATCATATTTGTCTTATGCTATTTCTTTCCGATAGTTACATGGTTAAAAGTAATACTATATGGGATTGGCTCTCTAGGAGGTTTATGGGGATTCATTAATTTGATTATTAATATTGTAAAAGCTTGGAGATATTCGAACTAGGCCTCTGAATTTCAGGCGTTTACATCAAAATAGTTTCCTCTTGTTCCTGTTGTGCGGGATTTTGCTGAAGCGTTGAATCGTTTCCGACACACTCGGTGCATCTCTACTTTCTCACTCTTACACTTTCATACTTTCGCTCACATCTTGCTACTAATTACCGAAAGATACCGTTCGCCAGTGTCGGGCAGTAGTGCGACAATCATTTTGCCTGTGTTTTCGGGAAGTTTGGCCAGTTTCAGTGCGGCGCAAAAGGCTGCCCCCGACGAGATGCCGACCAACAGCCCTTGCGTTTCGGCCAGCGTGTGCAAGCCCGCCATCGCCTCGTCGTCGGTGATGGTCATCACTGCGTCCACCACTTGCGGGTCGTAAGTTTTTGGCACAAAACCAGCACCGATGCCTTGAATGCCGTGTTTGCCCGATTTTCCCATCGAAAGCACGGCCGAACTGGCAGGCTCCACCGCCACTATGCGCACGCTGCTGTTGTGCCGTTTCAACGCCTTGCCTGCGCCACTCACTGTGCCGCCAGTGCCAACGCCAGCCACAAAAATGTCGATTCCCCCATCGGTGTCGTGCCAAATCTCCTCGCCTGTGGTGTGTTCGTGTACGGCAGGATTGGCAGGATTGGTAAATTGCCCCAAAATAAAGGCATTTTCGGTTTCTCGGCAGAGTTCCTCGGCTTTGTTTATTGCACCTTGCATTCCTTCGCTGCCTGGCGTCAGCACCAATTCTGCTCCGTAGGCGCGCAGCAGATTGCGGCGTTCTTGGCTCATCGTTTCAGGCATTGTCAGCACCACGCGGTAGCCTTTGGTGCGCCCCACCCACGCCAGTCCCACGCCAGTGTTGCCGCTCGTTGGCTCGACGATGGTAGCCCCTTTTTTCAGCGTTCCACGCCGTTCGGCATCGTCTATCATGGCTGCAGCGACACGGTCTTTCACGCTGCCGCCTGGGTTAAAATACTCCAATTTCAGCACAAGGTCTGCCACTTGTTCCTCGAAACCGCTCACACGCAGCAGCGGCGTGTGTCCTATCAGTTGCGTCAATCTATCGTAAATCATCGTTTTATTGGGTTGATTTTCGCCACAAAAATACGAAAATAGTGCGAAAGTTAGAGGGTGGAAAGTTCATAAAGTTGAAAGTAGGGGCGCGGCACGCCATGCCCGAACTAACCAACAAAACAAAAACGCACTAAACCAATCTCAATGCGTGCCTGTCCCCTTTTCAAGGGGACGAGCGCAGCGGAGGGGTTGGAAACCAAATCAACAAATAACCAAATCTGCAAATCAACAGTTCAACGCTTCTACAGAAACTTTTCACTTTACACACTTTATAGACTTTTAACTTTATAAACTTTACAAACTTTCACACTAATTTTGTACCTTTGCAGCGATGTTGGAACAGATTTTTGAACTACCCGATAGTGTCGATACCACGCTTTTTTATGGCGTGAATAATGCCAATTTGCGGCTGCTGAAAGATTTGCATCCGCACCTGCACATTGTGGCGCGCGGCTACACGGTGAAGGTGTCGGGCGCAGAAGCCGATGTGGCGGCGTTTGGGCATTTGTTGCTCAAAATGGTCGATTTTTGCACTGCCAACAACCGTTTGACCGAGGAGCAAATCATCGAATTGGCAAAAGGGAGCGAACCAAATGCCGTGCGCCCGACCGACCTGATTTTGCACGGCGTGGGCGGCAAATCGATTGTGGCACGCACCGAAAATCAGCGCAAACTGGTCAAGGCATTCGACGACAACGACCTGCTTTTTGCCATTGGTCCTGCGGGTTCGGGCAAGACCTACACGGCCATTGCTTTGGCGGTGCGTGCGCTGCGCAATCGCGAAGTGAAGCGCATCATTTTGAGTCGCCCTGCGGTGGAGGCTGGCGAAAAACTCGGCTTTCTGCCTGGCGATATGCGCGAAAAAATCGACCCATATTTGCAGCCGTTGTACGATGCATTGCAGGATATGGTGCCGCCTGCCAAGTTGGCCGACTACCTGTCGAACGGCACGATACAGATTGCACCGCTGGCTTTTATGCGCGGTCGCACATTGGGCGATGCCGTGGTCATTCTCGACGAAGCGCAAAACACCTCGGTGCAGCAGATCAAGATGTTTCTCACGCGTATGGGCTTGAACTGCAAGATGATAATCACGGGCGATATGACGCAGATTGACCTGCCGCCAGCGCAAAAATCGGGCTTGCGCGATGCGCTCGAAGTGCTGGCCGATGTTGAAGGCATTGCGCGCGTAGAATTCGACCGCAAGGACATCGTGCGCCACAAGTTGGTGCAGCGCATTGTCGATGCCTATGCCAAAAAAGATGCCAAACCGCACAAGGATTGATTTTTACTGAAGAAATTCCGCTAATCTAATTCAAAACGGCCACCTAAATTCGTTAGGCAGCCGTTTTTTTTGTGTAGATTAGTGTTTCGTTAGTGTAAACTTTAATCCATCCATTACTAATGTACCTTTGTCTTTGTCAAAAGTGCCAGTTTTCCATACTCTTTCTGTAACTTTTACGGTCGTTTTTACATATCCAGACGAGCTACAAGTCCATTCCAATGGTAGGGTGGTATCTTCGCCGTCGGCATGTATAAGATAACTACAACTACCATCTGCATAAAAGTCGTATGTCTGGTAATCATTGTCGTTAAAGTCGTACCTCCAAGAAGTACCTGCAAGTGAGTCTAATTTGATGGCATCTTCTTTGTCGCACGCAGTAAATAGCAGGGCAGACATTGCCACAATCAAAAGGAAACTAGTTTTTTTCATGTCAGTAATTTTGTTTTCATTATTTTGCCTACTCTTTGTTGGATTTTCGGCACACTCCGTTGGGTAGTCCGTTGTTCGACGAGGCACAAAAAAAGTGGACTAAACTTTTTTAATCCACATCCTAAAGGCATCGCCAAACGCCCGTGTAGTTGAATCTACGAAGTAAAGCCCACTCTACACGAGCGAGCGTTGAATTTTACTTCACAACTACATCTATTAAATTGGCGATTTTATAGGATGTGTGAGATAAAGATAACGCATCTTTATATTGTGCAATAGAAAATCTGTGCTGTTACATAGGCATTTGGTTTTTGAGTTCTTTTTCTAATAATTCATAGACATAGACTGCACTTTGGTAGTACAGCCCTGTCGATTCGTTTTGCAAAGATACGAATCATTTTCAATATATCAAATCGGCTCTTTTCGGCCAATCAGAAAGCCACTTGTGGGGCTTTTTCGGCACCAGCCTCGGCTTCGAAATAGGCTTTTTTGTCGAAACCAAACAGACCAGCCACGATGTTTGTCGGAAAGCGGCGAATGCTGGTGTTGTAGGCTTGCGCAGTACTGTTGAATTTCTGCCGTGCCACCTGAATGCGGTTTTCTGTGCCCTCCAACTGCTCTTGCAAATCCAAGAAATTTTGGTTCGCTTTCAGGTCGGGGTAACTCTCGGCGACGGCCAGCAAGCGACCGAGCGCACTGCCTACTGCGCCTTGTGCGGCTTGAAACTCTTGCAGTTTTTCGGGCGTCAGGTTCTCCGAATCGATGGTAACTTGCGTGGCTTTGGCGCGCGCCGAAACGACGGCATCGAGCGTCTCCTGCTCGTGCGTGGCGTAGCCTTTCACGGTAGCCACCAAGTTCGGAATGAGGTCGGCGCGGCGTTGGTACTGCGACTCGACATTCGCCCATTCGGTGGTTACGCTCTCTTCGGCCACCACCAAATTGTTGTACGATTTTACCGCCCAAATGGCGACGATGGCAACAACGGCCACCACTGTAATCCAAATAACTGTGTTCTTTTTCATAGGTTGTTACTTTTTATGATTTCAAATTTTAATTGGGTTGATTAGTTGATTAGTTGATTGGTTGATGAGTTTAACGCATTAGTGTTGGTTCGTGGATTTCTAGGTTCTAGTTATCGGTTACCGAAATTCTGAAATTCTGAAATTCTGAAATTTGTCATTGCGGCTTTGCCGCACCACTTCTCACTATTTTAGAATCTTCCCCCTGCGCCGCCGCCACCGCTGAAGCCGCCGCCGAAACTGCCGCCTCCACCGCCGAAACTGCCGCTACTGCCACCGATTCCGCCGACAACGACCACATTTTTCTGTCGGCGTGGAATGATATATGCTTCTGCTTTTTCGAAATGGCAGTGGTTGCATTTGAAAACTTTTTGTCCCTTTCCTGCGTGTGCTGTCGTAGCGGCCAAGAGCACCATATCGCGGTCGAGTTTGTAGGTGCGCGCGCCACACTGCGGACAGGTTTTGTAGGGCGTTGTCACGGCAAGATAGGGCAATATGCGTGTCTGTTGGCAGTTGTCGCAGTGCCACACATCGTAATCGACCGAGGCGACATCTTCTTCGGCTATTTGGCTCGATGCGAGAAAACGGTCCTCTTCTTGCTCCGAAAGCAGGCGCATAGTTGTGCCGCAGTGCGGACAAGGCATTGGCATTCGGCGTATTGCGCGGCGGCGACGGCGCAGCCAACCCGCCATAAACGCCATTGGCAGCGGAAATAGCACAGCAAAAAACACAGCCAGCCCCACTATTCTGCCAAGTTGTCGGTATTTTTCGTTGTTTTCGCCATGGAGTTGCTGCATTTTACCATAACTTGCCCACGCAAAGACGATGAGCAGCAACAGCCCGACAGTGAGATAGGCGGCCAGTGCGTTGCCACGGCGCACGCGCGGCGAATTGGCGTTGAGCAGCAGTTCGGCCATGGCATCGTCGCTTGTCAGGCGTTGAGCGATGGCATCGACACCAGCAATCATGCCGCCGTCGTAGTCGCCACGCTTGAAATAGGGGAACATCGTTTCGTCCAACAGGCGGTTGCAAAAAGCGTCGGGCAGCAGCCCTTCGACACCCACGCCTGTTTCGATTTTCACAGCGCGAATATCGCTTACAAAAAGTATCAGCACGCCGCTGTTGTTGTCCGATTTGCCCACATGCCAACTGTTGAACAGTTCGTAGGCAAAGGTGTATTCGTCGTAGTAGCCAATCGAACCGACGGCCGCAATGGCGATTTCGGTGCCATTTCCCGCTTCCAACCGATTGATTTTGGCGTTGAGCGTTGCCACAGCCGCATCGCTCAAAATGCCGTCGGGGTTGGCAACCCAACAGGCGGCGCAATGTGTTTTCGGGTTGGGCACATCTTGCGGCTTATAAACGGTCGCTACGGCATAATTCCCGACAACGACAAATAGAATCAGATATAAAAGTCTGGTTTTCAACTTATTGCGGTTGCTTTCTTTATTGATTTCCAACTAAAATTTTGCTTGCTTTCAGCCCTTTGGCGGTGGCCGACAGCGTGCAGTTGCCCTCGACAAGCACGGTCAATTCGCCCGAAAAAGCGTGGTGCTGCGGCAGGTTGAATGGGTCGAGATTGGCAGCATCGCCATTGGCAGCAGCCACAAATCGCCCATTGCCTTTGGTTGCAAACTGTATCAGATGGTCGGCGTGCGGACAGAGATTCCCGTTTTTGTCGCACACACGCACGCGCACAAAGTGCAGATTGTTTTTCGGAAGCGATTCTTCTACCAGTTCGATATGATGCGGATTGCCAGCCGTTTGGCGCACTGCGCTGCCAAAATCGGTTACGACTTTCAATTCGCCCGGTGCGTATGCCACACTGTCCCAAATCAGGCGGTAGCGGCGTTGTAGCGCCAGCGCATCACCTGCTGCAGCGGCCTCCTCCGACTCGGCTTTGGTGTATTTGTGGCGTTTGCCAAGGCTCTGGCCGTTGAGAAACAGTTCCGCTTCGTCGGCATCGGTATAGACCATCACAGGTAGAGTGTCGCCCACCTGCCAATTCCAGTGCGGCAGCAGGTGCAGTGTGTGGGCGTTTTTGTTCCACTGCGAACGGTAGAGATAGTAGCGATCTTTGGGAATGCCCGCCAAATCGATGATTCCGAAATAAGACGAATGGCTTGGCCACGCATCGGTGTCGTAGGGCGACGGCTCGCCAAGGTAGTCGAATCCTGTCCAAACAAATTGGCCGATAGTCCACGCGTGGTCGTCCATATTGCGAAAATCTTCGTCGGGCAGGTTGCTCCACGGACAGTATTGCAGGTCGTAACTCGAACACTGATTAGTTTTGCTATTGCCGTTCGGGTGGTTTTGGTCGGTGATGGTCGCTGTATTGTCGGGCAGGGCAGGCCGCAGATAGACCCCACGCGACGAAACTGTCGAAGCCGTTTCGGAGCCCAGCACCAGCCGTTGCGGCGTGCGTTGATACGCCTCTTCGTAGCGGAAAGCGCGATAGTTCAGCCCCACCACTTGCAGAATGCTCGCAAAGCCGTTTTCGAGTACGCAACTCACTTGGTCCATGCCCGCCGTTACGGGGCGTGTGCCGTCTTCGCGTTCGCAGAGGTCTTGCAGCATTTTTGCCACGCGGTAGCCATCGGGCGAACATTGTGTTGGCACTTCGTTGCCCACCGACCACATCACGATGCTCGGATTGTTGCGGAAATGGTGCAGCATATTCACCATGTCGCGCTCGGCCCATTCGTCAAAAAAGCGGTGATAGCCATTGTCGCATTTGCCCCAGTCCCATTCGTCGAACGGTTCGCACATCACCATAAAACCGAGCGAGTCACACAGTTCGATGAGTTCGGGCGCAGGCATATTGTGCGAGGTGCGAATGGCATCGCAGCCCATGTCGCGCAGCAACAGCAGTTGGCGCAAAATGGCTTGTCGGTTCACCGCCGCCCCAAGCGGCCCGAGGTCGTGGTGGAGGCAAACACCGCGAAATTTACGCACTTGGCCGTTGAGCATAAAGCCCACATTCGGCACTATCTGTATGGAGCGAATGCCAAAGGTCGTCGCCACGGTATCGACCGCCACGCCATCGGCTTCGACAATGGTGCGAGCCGTGTAGAGCGCAGGGCTTTCGGGCGACCAGAGCGCAGGATTTTTCAGCGTGAAATTCTGCTCCAACGGCAACGAATGGCGCACATCGTAGGTAGAAACGAGCGTGTCGACCACTTTGCCAGTCGATTGTTCTATGATACTGGTAATCAACCTGATACGCTTGCCAATGGCGTTTTCTACCGTCGTTTTCAGATTCACCGCCGCCATCTCGTCGGTAATATAGGGTGTTTGCACATGCACGCCCCACACAGGCACATGCGTGCGCTGCGAGCGAATCAGATGCACATGGCGGAAAAGCCCAGCCCCAGGATACCAGCGGCTGCTCTGCGGACGGTTTTCCAAGCGCACTGCAATGGTGTTTTCGCCCGCTTGCAGATAGGGCGTGATGTCGCAGTGGAAAGCGTTGTAACCATAAGGCCACTGGTAGGCTTTTTGTCCGTTCACATAGACTTTGGCCTCCGACATTGCGCCATCGAAAAGCAGCGTATAGACCGCTGTCGTGTCGAAATGCGGCAGTGCGAGCGTCTGTTTGTACCACGCTTTGCCCATGTAGGGCAGTCCGCCTGTGCGCCCTGTTTTGAGCGACGGCCGCGTTTCGCCATTTTGCCACACCGCCACATTTTGCAGGTCGTTTTGGCGGTCGAACGCGCCATAAATCGCCCAATCGTGCGGCACGGACACCGTCGTCCACGCCTTGTCGTGTGGCGCAGGCATCTGGTGGTCGGTCTGCTCAAAGGCAAACTGCCAACTGCTGAGCAGCGTTGTAATGGCTAAAATCAGAAGATTCATGA
Source organism: Acutalibacteraceae bacterium (assembly GCA_963659365.1). Classification (GTDB taxonomy): domain Bacteria; phylum Bacteroidota; class Bacteroidia; order Bacteroidales; family Paludibacteraceae; genus W0P28-013. The sequence goes on from CAVKTI010000002.1 coordinate 9,415, forward strand.
TTTATCGTTGATAAGTTGATGAGTTGATAAGTTGATAAGTTTAACGCATTGAAGAAAGGTTCTGATTTCTGGTTTCTGGTTTCTAGTTTATAAGTTTCTGTGTTTCTCAAAATTGCTGCCGCAATTTTTGTTTCTATGTTTCTATGTTGATTTGGTTAATCTGACAATTTGAAATTCTGAAATTTGAAATTTGTCTTGGCAGTAGCCCCCTTTCCCGTTTCCCCCGAATGGGGGAAAGCCTTCGTTTAATTAAGAATTTTGAATTTAGAATTTAGAATTATGAATTTTTTGCGTTCAAAAGTGTCACAATTTTCATCACTTCTCACTGCTAACTGCTAACTACTCACTAAAAGAACTATTTGCTTTTCTTTTGTTGCGCTTTTGCGGCGGTGGCGGCTGGTTTGCCAATGGCTTCGCGCATTTGCGTGTCGGCTTCGATATTTTTCATGCGGTAGTAGTCCATGATGCCCAAATTGCCGCTGCGGAAGGCTTCGGCCATCGCTTTTGGCACTTCGGCTTCGGCTTCTATCACCTTGGCGCGCGCCTCTTGCGCTTTGGCTTTCATCTCCTGTTCCAACGCCACGGCCATCGCACGACGCTCTTCGGCGCGTGCTTGCGCAATGTTTTTGTCGGCTTCGGCTTGGTCCATTTGCAGATTGGCACCGATATTTTTGCCCACATCAACATCGGCAATGTCGATAGAGAGAATCTCGAACGCAGTGCCAGCGTCGAGGCCTTTGCTCAACACAAGTTTCGAAATCGAATCGGGATTTTCGAGCACCATTTTGTGCGTTTCGCTCGAACCGATGCTCGACACGATGCCTTCGCCAACGCGCGCCAACACGGTCTCTTCGCCTGCGCCGCCCACCAACTGCTTGATGTTGGCGCGAACGGTTACGCGTGCCTTGGCCAAAAGTTGGATACCGTCTTTCGCCACCGACGACACCACAGGTGTGTCGATAACTTTCGGATTGACCGACATTTTCACGGCTTCGTCCACATCGCGCCCAGCAAGGTCGATGGCGGTCGCCATTTTGAAAGTCAGGTCGATATTGGCTTTGCTGGCCGAAACGAGTGCGTGCACCACGCGCGCCACATGACCGCCCGCCAAGTAGTGCGCCTCGAGGTCGTCGCGGCGAATGCTCACCAAACCAGCCTTGTGCGCCTCAATCATGGCGTTCACAATGACCGATGGCGGCACCTTGCGAATGCGCATCAGAAACAGTTGTATGAGCGAAATGCTCACACCCGACACACGCGCCGAAAGCCAGAGCAAAAACGGCACATAATACAAGAAAATGATGAGGAGAATCAGAATAACTATCCCCAAGATAACGGAAAGTGTAATGCCCATAATGTTGTTTTTTTTGTTGGTTATTGATTATGACGATTTTAGTTCGCCAATTTCTTTACAGAGATTGTTTCGCCAGAGGCCGCTGCAACCTCTATTTCTGTATTCGGGTCGATGAGTCCGTCGATGGATTTTACCTCCAGTGTTTTGTCGCCAAAGCGCGCTGTGCCGATTGGTGCGAGCCGCGACACCGTAACGCCCCGCTGCCCAACGCTCACTTGCGTGTCTTTCGGCGCATCGACCGTACCCGACACCTCGGTGTTGAGCGACATACGGTCGAGCGTGCGCGACCGCACAAAAATCCAGATGGCCACGCCCATAGCCAGCACGCCGCACGCCAGCGTGGCGAAACCTGCCGTGGCACTGAGCGTTGCAAAAGCGTACCAAATAGAAGCCACCACAAAAGCGATGCCCGCAATGCCGCCAATGCTCACACCGGGAATAATAAACAACTCGAGCAACAAAAACACGATGCCGAGAAACATAAAAAGTACAACGAGAAAAATATCCATAGTTGAAAAGTTTAACGCATTGGTGATGGTCTGTGGGGTAAAATCAATCTTCAAATAAATAATATCTCACCCATAATCCCCCCCCCTTCACAAACATTCCATTTGCAAAGATACGAAAAAGAATTGAGAAAACGACTTTTTGTCTTTCGGGAATCCATTGGCGAAATTAATTTAGTGCGTATTTAATTTGGCGTATGGGTTGTATATTTCGAACTTGGTAACTACGCTATTGCACACCAATTAAAAAGTTGAAGCCGCAAGAGAAGGAAACCAATCAGCCCCAAAATGGTGTAAAGAGGGAAAAATAGATTGGTAACAAATTTTACTTTCCTGCCTCCGTCAGCCCTTCTTTCAAGAATTTCTCGAAAACCGTTGGGTCGGTTTCGTAGTGAATGGGGGCGGCGAGCGCACGGCCGTCGGCGGGATCGACTACAATGTAGCACGGTTGCGAATTTTCGTGGAACAGGGCGGTCTGAATGTAGCGATTTTTCTCGCCCAACATCGTGATTTTATTTCCCTGATTATCAGATATTTGCAAATTTTCTGGCAGGGTTATAATCTTGTCATCGACATAGAGCGCGCACACCACAAACTGCTCGTTCAACAGCCGCTGTATGCGTGCGTCGGAGAGTACTTTTTGCTCCACTTTGCGGCAATTCACGCAGCCATGCCCCGTAAAATCGAGAAAAAGCGGTTTGCCGCTCTCCTTGGCACACGCCATCGCCTCGTCGTAGTCGAAATAGCCGTCGATGCCAGCCACCAAGTGCAGTTGGTCGGCGAAAGAGGCTGCTCCGCACACGCTCGGCGTTTGGTTGTGCGCGCCATCGACAACAATTTGGCGCACATTGAAATCCTGCGTACTCATAGGCGGCAGCCAGCCCGACAGCGCATTGAGCGGCGCACCAAAAAGTCCCGGCACCATATAAATCACAAACGCAAAATCGGCAATCACCAAGAAAAATCGAAACCACGATTTCTGCACAGGCTGCTCATCGTCGAACGGAAAGCGAATTTTGCCCAGCAAATAGAACCCCATGAGCGCAAAAATCGTAATCCAAAGCGACAGATAGACCTCGCGGTCGAGAATGCCCCAGTGGTATGTCTGGTCGGGCACGCTCAAGAATTTGAGCGCAAACGCCAACTCCACAAAGCCAAGACAGACTTTGAGCGTGTTCATCCAACCGCCCGATTTGGGCAATTTTTGGAGCAGATTCGGAAAGAAAGCGAAGAAAGTGAACGGCAACGCAAACGCCAGCGAAAAGCCCAGCATTCCGGCAATCGGCTTGAGAAAACCGCCACCAGCCGCACCCAATGCCACCGCTCCAGCGATTGGCAGCGTGCAACTGAACGACACCAGAACCAGCGTCAGTGCCATGAAAAATGTGCCAACATAGCCCGCTTTCTGCTCGTTGCCCGACGACTTGCCCACCCACGACGACGGCAGCGAAATCTCGAAATAGCCGAATAGCGACACCGCAAAAATCACGAAAATCACCGTGAAAAGCACATTTGGCAGCCAATGTGTGCTGATGAAATTGGCAAAACCTTCGCCAAAAATGGCCGACAGCACAATGCCCACAAGCACATAAATCAGCACGATGGAAAAGCCGTAGAAAACGGCCTGCCGCCTACCACCATGTTTCATAAAATAGGAGATGGTCATCGGAATCATCGGAAAGACGCACGGTGTCAGCACGCCGAGCAGACCGCCGCCAAACGCCAGCAAGAAAAACCACAGCAGCGACATATCGGGCGAAGTTTTTGCATCTGCAATTTGCTCATTTTCAGCAGATTGACCAGAAACATCGAGCGAAAAATCGGCCTTTACAGGCACGCAGCGACCGCCCATACACGCCTGCGCATCGACGCTACCGCTAATTTTGAACACCGCATCGGAAAGTAGGCGAATGGTGCGCCGAAACTCGACTTGACCGACAAAAAAACGCTCCGTATCGTCGAATTCGGCATCGTAATGTTCGGTATATTTTGGCTCTGCCCAATACGCCGAAGTGTCGGCCAGCGCGTAATTTTTGTTTTGCGCCAAAGTGATGGTCGTCGGCAGTGCCATGCCATTCTGATACTGCGAATAGAGGTGCCAGCCATTGGCGATGGTGGCTGCAACAACCACATCGGCCGTCGAATCGGAAGTCTGCTCAAGGCGATAGTGCCACGCCACAGGCTCTTCTATCTGCGCCCACGCCCACACAGGAATGAGAAGCGCAAGCGTCAATATATGGAGGGAATGCCGTATTTTCATTGGATTTTTATTGTTTCTATGTTTCTATTGATTTGCGGATTTTGGTTATTTGTTGAAGCGTTGAATCGTTGAATTGTTGAAGCGAAAAAAACCATCATTCTGCAAATTTACAATCACTTTCCGTTGCACAGACCGCCTCTACAAGTATGAACAGACTTGCCGCTTGTATTATTAGGCAATCTGCGACTCGTTTTAGGCTCTAATTTTATATAGTTATTTTGCAAAAAAGCGACAACCTCCTCCCAACCACGAAAAGTTAAACCGCTGTTGCCATAGAGGAGTCGCCGTGCTTTATCGAAATCATTGCCAGCAAATTGGTTGCGCCAATGTATCCCCTCATTTTTCCAGCACTCATCTAAATAGCGTGCAGCATCTTCGCCTGTTGCAATGCTTGGAAATTGTATTTTAGTTTTTGTTTTCACGCAACAAATTTACAAACAAAATAATAACTAACAAAAAAAAGGAGAAAAAAAAGTACCTTTGTGCTTCTGATAGTCGCAAGATGTGAGTAGCAAGACGAGTGTGAAAGTGTAAAAGTAAGAAAGTGTGAAAGTAGGGACGCACCGAGTGCGTCCGAAATAATTCAACGCTTCAACAGTTCAACAAATAAACATAGAAACAGTGCGAAGCGCGAGAATTTTTGCGATTAGCGAGTGCAGAGTCAAACTCGTTTGAACTATGCCGAGCGGAGCAAAAATCTTGCGAAGCAAAAACTAGAAACAAAAATTGCGGTAGCAATTTTGAGAAACAATTTGAAATTCTGAAATCTGAAATCTGAAATCTGAAATCTGAAATCTGAAATGAAAGTAATTTTAATCACTGGTGCATCGTCGGGGTTTGGTAAGGCGATGGCGGCGCGTTTGGCGGCGGCAGGGCACACGGTTTATGGAACGAGCCGCAAGCCGCAAATGGCGTCGGAGGCGTGCAAAATGCTGCAAGTAGATGTAACCGACCGTGCGTCGATAGAGGCGGCGGTGCAGCAAATTATCGCTGCCGAAGGACGCATCGATGTGCTGGTGAACAACGCTGGCATGGGCATCGGCGGTGCGGCAGAACTGGCCACCGACGACGAAATTGCGTTGCAGATGAACACCAATTTTCTCGGCACGGCGCGCATCTGCTCGTGCGTGCTGCCGTACATGCGTCGCCAGCGCAAAGGCTTGATAATCAACATCAGTTCGATTGGCGGCGTGTTCGGCATTCCGTATCAAGGGTGGTACAGCGCATCGAAATTTGCGGTGGAGGGCTACAGCGAGGCATTGAGCCTCGAGGTGGCGCAGTTTGGCGTGCGCGTGGTGTTGGTCGAGCCAGGCGATTTCAACACAGGTTTCACACACAACCGACGCATTTCGGCCGCCACACAGGCCGATGCCGATTATGCGCCGTCGTTTGCACGCGTGCTGCAACATATCGAGCACGACGAAAATCAGGGTGGCAATCCCGACTATCTGGCGCGAAAAATTGTGAAAATCGTAGCCGCACGCCGCCCACGGTTGCGCTATGTGGTTACACCAAATTTGGCCGAAAAAATCTCCGTCGCCCTATCGAAATTGATGTGTGGTCGCCACTTTCAAGCACTGCTGCGCCGCTTTTATAGCGTTTGAACCGAACACTTTTTTGCGTTTTGCTTTTTCGTTCGCCGTTTTTTTTATACTTTTGCGGTGGCAAAACTGAAACGCCCAACGAGCATGTCGCGAAAAGTCAAATTCCATTACAACCCCGATACACTTTCGTACGAAAGGGTCTCCACCACATTTTGGGGTGTGCTGCAAAAAATGGGACTTTTCTTGCTGACAAGCGTCAGTTTTGGCGTTGTTCTCTTTGTGCTGTTCATCTATTTTGGCGAATCGCCGCGCGAGAAACAACTCGTTTCCGAAAATGCGCGCATGAAAACGCAGTACAAACTGCTCGAACGCCGTTTGGACAATCTGCAACCTATTCTCGACGACCTGCGCCAGCGCGACGACAATCTCTATCGCGTCATCTTGCAGGCCGACCCGATTCCCGATGGTGTGCGCCGCAGTGCGCTCGGCAACAACCGCCGCTACGACGACTTTGCCGACATGGCCAACGCCTCGCTGCTCACCGAAGCCACCAAACGCGTCGATGATCTGTCGAAACAGATTTACATACAGTCGCAATCGTACGACGAAGTGGTCGATTTGGTGAAACTGAACGACCAAAAACTGCGCAATATCCCAGCCATACAGCCTGTGCTGAACAAAAATCTGAAACGCATGGCTTCGGGCTACGGCGTGCGCATCGACCCCGTGTATCACACACCGCGATTCCATGCTGGCATGGACTTTACCGCGCCCGTCGGCACCGACATCTATGTAACTGGCAATGGTGTGGTCGAATCGGCGGGCTGGCGACAAGGTTACGGCAACTGCGTAACTGTCGATCACGGCTTTGGCTATGTAACGCTCTATGCACACATGTACAAAATCGGCGTGTGCAAAGGGCAAAAACTGACTCGCGGCGACATTATCGGCGAGGTGGGCAACACAGGCAAATCGACAGGACCACACCTCCACTACGAAGTGCGCTTCCACGGCAAACCCGTCGATCCGCGCAACTACTACTTCCTCGACCTCTCGCCCGAACAGTACGACGAAATGATACAACTATCGCAAAACGCAGGACAGATGTTTGATTAAATTAGTCGCAAGATGTGAGTAGCAAGTCGCAAGAAAGATTTTAAGAGCATAGAAGATAGAACATAGACAAAATTAGTGTGAAAGTCTATAAAGTTGAAAGTAAAAAGTGTTTTCATTTGAAGATTTGAAAATTTGAAAATTTGAAGATTGATTTTACCTTACAGACTTTCACCAATGCGTTAAACCAATCAACTCATCAACTAATCAACTCAATCTGAAATCTGAAATTTTGAAATTTGAAATCTGAAATATCCCTCCATTGATGGACGAAAAATACGCCAATCTGACCGAAGCCGCCGAAGAGGCAATGATTCAACAGGAGTTCGACGCGCTCTTGCAGGATTACGCCGCCACACGCCACAAACAAAAGGTCGAAATCATCACGCGTGCGTTCGAGTTTGCCAAAAACGCACACCACGGCGTGCGCCGACGCTCGGGCGAACCCTACATCATGCACCCGCTGGCGGTGGCGCGCATAGTCGTCAAAGAGATTGGGCTCGGCTCTACCTCGATTTGCTCGGCACTGCTCCACGATGTGGTCGAAGATACCGACTACACGGTCGAAGATATCGAAGAACGCTTCGGCCCGAAAATCGCACAAATCGTTTCGGGATTGACCAAAATTTCGGGCGGCATATTCGGCGAAAAAGCATCGGAACAGGCCGAAAACTTCCGCCGATTGATACTCACCATGCCCGAAGATGTGCGCGTGATTCTGATAAAAATGGCCGATCGCCTGCACAATATGCGCACACTCGGCTCGATGCCGCCAGCCAAACAGTACAAAATTTGCGGCGAAACACAATATATATATGCACCACTCGCTGCACGGCTCGGCTTCTTTCTCATCAAAACAGAACTCGAAAATCTCAGTTTCAAATACGAACAGCCATCGGTTTATGCCAAAATTCAGGAACAAATCGATGCAGTAACGCCACATTTGGAGGAGTCGTACCAGCAATTCATCAAGCCCATCAGGCAGATTCTCGACTCGTACAACTACGACTACACCATCACCTACCGCGTGAAAACGCCGTACTCCATCTTTCGCAAGATGCAGAACAAGCACATTCCGTTCGACGAGGTGTACGACCTGCTGGCGGTGCGCATCATACTGCGGCCACGCCCCGGCGAAGACGAACACGCCAACTGCTGGGTAACCTATTCGGCGCTCACATCGCTCTACAAAGAGCACCCCGACCGCACGCGCAACTGGCTCAACACGCCCAAAGCCAACGGCTACGAAGCACTGCATGTAACACTGATGAGCCACGAAGGCAACTGGGTGGAGGTGCAAATTCGCACCGAACGCATGAACGAGATTGCTGAGCACGGACTGGCGGCGCACTGGAAATACAAAACAGGTTCCAACGAACTCTCCGACCTCGACGCTTGGTTCAAATCGCTCAAAGATATGCTCGACACGGCCGACTACACCAACGCTGTCGAGTTTATGGACACCTTCCGACTGAATCTCTACGCCAGCGAAATCTATGTGTTCACGCCAAAAGGCGACATACGCAAAATGCCTGTGAAATCGACGGCGCTCGACTTTGCTTTTGCGCTCCACACCGACATCGGCATGCACTGCATCGGTGCCAAAGTCGATCACAAACTGGTGCCACTCAACTACGAACTGAAAAGCGGCGACCAAGTGGAGATTCTCACCTCGAAAACGCAAAAACCGCAGCCCAACTGGATTGATGCGGTAACCACCACACGCGCCAAATCGCAACTGAAATCGGTGTTCCGAAAAGAGTTCCACGCCATTCAGGAAAAGGGCAAAAAAGCCGTCGAAGACGAACTCGCCAAACTGAATATGCCGCTCAACAATGTAACGACAGCGCGCATTGTCGATCACTACAAATTCAACACAGTAACCGAACTCTATACCGCCGTCGGGCGCGGCTTGGTCGATTTGAGCGACATCACCACGGTCGTTTTCCAGACCAAAAATCCGAGCAAATGGGTCAAAATCTGGAAGTTGCAGTTTGGCAAAAAGGACGAAGCCGACAAAGAGATCGACCCGAAGAAGAAAAAATCGGTGTTGCTCACCGATGTGAATGTGGGGCAGGAGGGCTACACGCTGGCCGAGTGCTGCCACCCGATTCCGGGCGACCCTGTGCTGGGCTACCTCGACGAATATGGCACGGTGCTGGTGCATAAACGCGACTGCCCTGTGGCGCAAAAACTGAAAAGCAACTACGGCAACCGCATCATCACCGCCGAATGGGCAACGCACAAAGTGCTGTCGTTCCTCACAACCATCGAAATCAAAGGCCTCGACGAACCGGGGCTGCTGCAAAAAATCGTAACCGTACTCTCCGAAGTCTATTCCATCAACATCAAAAATGTCAATCTCGACTCGAAAGACGGCATTTTTTCGGGGCAATTCGGCATTTTCGTCCACAGCGTCGAAGACATCAATGTGCTGTGTATGAATCTGTTGAAAGTGCCCGCTATCAAATCGGTAAAACGCATTTCGTAAGGGGATTTCTATAAATTGCCTTGCGAAATTAGCAATAAATGGTGAAATAGTCGCAAGATGTGAGTAGCAAGTAGCAAGAAAAAAGTCTTTCCCCCTTCGGGGAAAACGGAAAAGGGGACCTGACTATGACAATGATTTGGGCGGTGAGCCTGTCGAACCGCAAATAACCAAATCTGCAAATCCACAAAAAAGGACGCACTCGGTGCGTCCCTACTTTTAACTTTCAACTTTATAGACTTTTACACTTTACACACTTTCGCACTATTTTCGTACCTTTGCAAAAAATTGTAAAAGATGTATTTTGACGAATTAGACTTGAACGACGACCTGCTCGATGCACTTGATGATATGCACTTTGAGACTTGCACGCCTGTGCAGGAACGCGCTATTCCGCTGATTTTGGACGGACACGACCTGCTGGCTTCGGCGCAAACAGGGACGGGAAAAACGGCGGCCTACCTGCTGCCAATACTCGAAAAACTATCGCGCGGCGAGCACCGCAGCGACCGTGTGAATGCGCTGATTTTGGTGCCGACACGCGAACTGGCCATGCAGGTCGATCAACTGCTGGCGGGCTTTGCCTACTACAGCAATGTGTCGTGGATTGCCGTTTCGGGCGGCAACGATGGCGTGGCTTTTGCGCAGCAACAACGCGCTTTTGCACGCGGCAGCGACATTGTGGTGGCTACACCAGGCCGCCTTTTGGCACACCTGCGCTACTGCGAAGCCGACCTCAGCGGCGTGGAGTTTCTTGTGCTCGACGAGGCCGACCGTATGCTCGACATCGGTTTCTACGACGACATTATCGAGATAATCAGCCACCTGCCAAAAAAACGCCAAAACCTGATGTTTTCTGCTACATTTCCGCCCGATGTCGAAAAATTGGCACGCAATGTGCTGGTCAATCCCGAAGAGGTGAAAATCGCTGTGTCGAAGCCCGCCGACGGCATCACACAGGGCGTTTATCTGTTGCAAGAACAGCAAAAACTGCCGCTCGTCGAGTGGTTGTTCAACGAAAAAGAGTGCGGCAAAACGCTCATCTTTGCGGCGTCGAAAGACAAAGTGCGCGAACTCTATCAACAGTTGCGCCGCCTGCATCTGCCTGTGGCACAGATGCATAGCGACCTCGAACAGGCCAAACGCACGCAGGTAATGCTCGACTACAAAAACAACAAAACGAAAATTCTCGTGGCCACCGATGTGGTGTCGCGCGGCATCGACATCGACGACATCGAGATGGTAATCAATTTCGATGTGCCGAAACAGACCGAGGATTATGTGCACCGCATTGGACGCACGGCGCGCGCTGGTGCCAAAGGCGTGGGGCTCACATTCGTTACGCCCAAAGACCGCCAACGATTCGATAAAATCGAAAAATTTATTGAGAAGACCATCGAGCGGCGCGTGCTGCCCGACGAGGTGGCGAAATTAGCCCCCGCCGTACCCGATGTGCCTGCCGAAAAAGCCCAACGCAAAAAGTTCCACGGCCGCAAACGCAACGGCAACAACAACCAAAAATTCCGCCGCCGAAAGCCCAATGAACGTAGTTGAAATTTCAGAGTTTCAGAAATTCAAAGTTGTCATAGTTAAAAGTCATCGTCTTGGTCGTTACCTCCTTTCTCGTTTTCCCCCGAATGGGGAAAGCCGTGCATCCACCACCATCACCAAATTCATAATTCTAAATTCATAATTCTAAACTAAAAAAAACGCCCCTTCGGGGCGTTTTTTATTGGTGTTCGAGAACCAGCGTTTTGGTGGGTTGGTCGCAGACTTCGGTAGGGCCGAAATACTGAATGGGACCGGGATAGACATAGGCGGTTTCGCGCGCCCACTCTTCGCGGTGTGCAGCAAAATAGCGGAACGGACCGCCATCGAGGCGCACCAGAGCCTTTTGAATCACGGGCTTCATCTTGCCGTTGCGTTTTTCCATGTTCATCATGGCTGTGATGGGAATGCCGCCAGCCAGCCATTGATCGGCAGGTTTGGTGGTGTTGCGCACCGACGACATATAGCCCGTTTTGCCGCTGGCAATGAGCAGCGCAGCGTTGAACCCGAGCGAGTAGCAGTAGTCGGCATCGAAATTCGATGGCGCAGCGCAACGACCTTCGTAGCCGAAAAAGTGGTGCTGCACGCCAAATTTGCCCACATATTTGCCCGCTTTTTTCCAAGCGTCTAATTTTTTGCCAACCATCTCGGCAAGCAACTGCTCCGTTTCGATGAGCGACACCTGCACATTGCCATGTGGGTCGCGCTCCAAAGCCAACTGCCGCGAAACAGTGGTGGGCAGACTCTCGAAAATGGCAGCATTTTCGGCACTGAGGTGTTTCACCACATAAGCAATTTTTTCGTCGGCTGGCACGGCATCGAACTCGGCTTGGTTCTGCGCCAACATATCGTTCAGTTCCGAAATCAGATGTTTGATGGCAGGAATAAACTCAATCAACCCTTCGGGAACAAGCACTGTGCCGAAGTTCAGGCCTTTTGCAGCGCGCGCCGCCACGGCTTCGGCAATGTAGGTAACCACATTGTCGAGCGTTTGATTTTTCGCCTCCACCTCTTCGCCTATGAGCGTGATGTTGGGGTGCGTTTGCAGGGCACATTCGAGCGTAACATGCGAGGCCGAGCGTCCCATCAGTTTGATGAAATGCCAGTATTTTTTCGCCGAATTGGCATCGCGTTCGATGTTGCCAATCAGTTCGGAATAGACTTTGCACGCCGTGTCGAAGCCAAACGAGGTCTCGATCATGGCATTTTTCAGGTCGCCGTCGATGGTTTTTGGGCAGCCAATGACCTGAATGCCGCATTTTTTTTGCAGATAATACTCGGCTAAAACGCAAGCGTTGGTGTTCGAGTCGTCGCCGCCAATGATGACTATAGCGTTGATTCCCAACTCTTTACAAATTTCGATACCGCTATCGAACTGTGCTTTTTCTTCCAATTTGGTGCGCCCCGACCCGATGATGTCGAAACCGCCAGTGTTGCGATATTCGTCGATAATTTCGGCGGTGAGTTCGATATATTTGTGGTCGATGAGGCCGCTGGGACCGCCCAAAAATCCGTAGAGTTTGTTTTCGGGGTTCAGTTTTTTCAGGCCGTCGAACAAGCCCGCAATCACATTGTGGCCGCCAGACGCCTGTCCGCCCGACAGAATCACGCCCACATTGGCGCGCGCTTTGAGCGGCTCTTTGCCCACGCCAAAGGTAACGAACGGCATACCATAGGTGTTCGGAAACAACTCTTTGATGGCTGCTTGGTCGGCAACCGACTCGGTGGCTGCGCCTTCGTTCAACACAACGCCACCCTCGAGCGCAATGGGCAATTTCGGCTTGTAAGCCGCCCGCGCTATCTGCAATGCACTTTTTTCCATTATTGTGTATATTTTTTTAGAATTATTTTTCGCACTGCAAAGATAGCATTTTTTTTGCAAGCAAAAAATGCGAGTAAAGGAAGTTTGGAAAGTACGAAAGTAGGGACGCACCGAGTGCGTCCGTTTCTTGCGCTACGCGCTGTTTCTAGGTTTCTGTGTTTTTTGTGGATTTGGTTATTTGGAGAGTTGATAAACCTGTTAATTTGAAATTTGAAATTTGAAATTTGAAATTGCGGCTCTGCCGCACCACTCCTAATTCTTGCGCTGGTGTATAAAAACAGAAAGGGCCGTCATCACGACGACCTCAATCTTTCTTAACCTTAAATCTAATACCATGAAAAACACAGTGCAAAGGTAGGGCATTTTTTCAAATTAGCAAATATATCGCCAAATAAATTTTCGTTTTTAACATTTTTTAACATAATGAATTTGCTATCTATTTGATTTTCAGTGAAATAACAAAATTGAGATTTTTCTTGTTTTATGTTATAAAACATATTTGAAAATTGGACGATAAGAGCAGAACTCACGGAGAACTGTTAAAAGTATGCTTTACAGCACGCATTTAACATCGCAAAAGTGCAAAAATGGCTTGAGCGGTCAATCGAGTTTCAGAAATTCGTACGCAACCTTGTCGCTGCAAGTGCCAATCACATAGCGAGGGTTGGACTGGTCGTCGCGCATGGTGGGCACAATGACATACTTCACATCGCGATAGACGACCGTCTCTTGGTTGTGGTCGTGCCCCTGCAGATAGAGATTCACGCGGTGTTTCTGCATCAAATCGGTGATTTTGAAGGTCTCTTCCAACGCCATTTCGCTGGTCGGAAAGGTGGAATTGTCGTTTTTGAACAGGTTTGTGTGCGTGAAAACGATGCAATGGCGGTAGTCGTTGCGGCGAGCGGCGAGCAAATCGCGCAACCAGTCGAACTGCGTAGTGCCGAGCGTGCCATTGCCCGTGTCGAGGCCGATGAAAAGGTCTTTTTGCGTGGGCGTTTTCACCTCGAACCAATAGGTGGCGGTGTGGAAATAGGTTTTGTAGTCGTCCCACTGGTCGAAATAGAGGTCGTGGTTGCCGAGCGTGGTGAAAATGGTGTCGTTGCGGGCGTGCTTGGCGGCATCGAACTTGAGCGCAGGCGCAAATGTGTGAAACGCTTTCGGCTCGTTCACGCAGTCGCCATCGATAATGCCAAAATAGGCGGTGGAATCGTTGCGGAGCGCGCACACCCATTTGTCGAGATTGTTCGTCGTTTTCTCGACATGCACATCGCTGCCGACATAAAATCGGTAGTTATCCGTAGGGACGAACACGGTTTTGTAGCCATTTTGTTCATTCCAAGCGAGCGATTGCGCCACGCGTTTGTTGGTGGTGTCGCTTGTGGGCGATACAAATCCGACCCAATCGACATTGCAGGCGGTGAGTGCGAGCGCAAGAGCGGCGTAGGTCAATCGTTTTACCATGTGTAGATGAATCCAAGGTGAGTATTGATACCATAGAAATTGGCAGTAACATGAAAAACGCCCGAAGGTTTGCAGGCTACATCAGCAAAAATCCGCCAATGTGCGTCGAAATCGTAGCGACCGAGCAGCGTGAAAATCGGCTGGTTGAAGCGTTCGATCTGAAAATCGTCGAAATTGCTGGCGCGAATGCCGATGTTCCACACGCAACTGTCGGGACGGGCGTGCGCCTCGATGTTCCAAAGCAGATTGAACGGCTCCGCCACAAACGCCACATTGTCGCCATCGGCACGAAAAGGGGCTTGTCCGTAGAGTTTGCCGAAAAATCCCGCCGACACCCGAAAATAGTTCATGGCGTAGCCCACCGAGAGTGCGGCATTGAGTTCGTGCGTGTCGTAGGCCACAAAAGCGCGGTAGAGAAAGCGGTTTTCGAGCGAAAGTTGCCCAACTTTGAGCGGAAAATTGACCGTAGCGCGCCCATCGACGGCATAGACATTGGCGGTATTGGCCAGCACGCCAGCCGACAAATCGAAATAGCGGGTTATCGGGAAATAGCCGCTCACTGCGAGTGTGCCGTAGTGCCGCCACGCATAGTTGTAGCCGTATTCGGCCTCGGTTTTGAGCGAAATGGGCTTTTTGCCGTCGTCAGCCAGCAGAGCCAGCGGCAGCACAAGGAGCAACATTGGTACAAAAAGGCGTTTCATTGCGCAAGCATTTTTTATTTGGCGAGCCAAAGTTCGGGATTTTGTATGTCGGTGTTTTTGTAGAGCATCAGGTAGAGTTCGGTTTTGTTGTCGTTTTCGGTATCGACAAAAATTTTGCCCAACGGCTGCTTGGTGGTAACCTTATCGCCCTCTTTCACATAGAGTTCGGTGAGATTCGAATAGACGGTGCGGTAGTTGCCGTGTTTCACAATGACCGAACTATTGCTGCCCGGCACCATGAAACATTTGGTTACCACGCCTTCGAACACGGCACGCGCTGCCGATCCAGCGGGCGTTTGAATGTAGATGCCTTTGTTGTTGGTGGTTACATGCGGCAAAATGGGGTGCGGCTGCACGCCAAAATGGCCACTGATGAAGCCGCGCTCGACAGGCAGCGGCAGTTTGCCCTTGTTTCGCTCGAAATTGCCCGCCACCAACTGCTCGTCTTTGCTCATTTGGTAGGTGGGTTTGCCCTGTTTTTGCGCCTCTTTGCGGCGGCGTTCCTCCTCTTTTTTGATTTCGGCGGCAATCATTTTTTGGATTTTTGCGTTCAGTTCGTCGGCGCGCTTTTGCTGTTGTTTCTGCTTGGCTTTCAGGTCTTTTTCTTTCTTCTGAAGGTCGGTCAGCATTTTGTTTTCGCGCTGGCGGTCCGACTCCAGTTGTTTGGCTTCGCGCGCCTTTTGGCTCACTACTCGACCCTTTTGTTCCACATCGGTTTGTAGCGCAAACTCCTTGGCCGATAGTTCGTCGGTGAGGCGCACAATTTCGAGTGCCTGCGCCTTGCGGTAGTTGCTCAACTCTTGCAGATAGCGAAAACGGCGGTAGGCCTGACTAAAATTTTTCGACGACAAGATGAACAGCAGCGGCGAGAAGTGGTTGCGGCGAGCGTGCGTTTCGCGCACCAAGCGTGCATAATCTACCTTTTGGTACGCCAATTTCTGTTCCAATTCGCCTTTTTCGGTGGTCAGCGCCATAATGCTGTTTTCCAGTTCGCCAATTTCGCCGTTCAGCGATTTGATGAGCGCATTGCGCTCGTTGATGCTGCGTTTGAGCAGATTCACCTTGTTTTCGCTGCTCTTTTTCGACTGTTGTGTTTCGTCGAGTAGGCGGTTGGTTTGCGCCAAATTTTCGAGGGCTTTTTTCTTTTGCGCTTCCAACTGTTGGCGCGTTTGAGCGGCAGCAGGAGTGGCCACCAACGCCAAAAGCAGTGCCACAAAAAGCCATTTATGGGTCATTATTTTTGCCATTTGCTATGGAATTATCTTTGAAAATGCTACCCTTTCGTACTGTTCCAATGGCAACGGACGGAACGCCTCCATCGGTTTGTCGAACTCTATTTTTTGCACCGAACAAGCGAGCGAAAGTGCTTTGTCATCGGCGATTACAGTCATGGAAAAATCGGTAGGAAAACGGACGGCACTCTGCACGCGATGCCCTGTGTATGTGCAAGTTACGCGCGCTGGTTCGGTCAGCACTTCGGCTTTTGCCACAACCGCTGGCTCCGCAATCTCGAACCGCTGAATCATGCCCTGCGAGAGATGCACCAAACGCATCGGTGTGCCATCGGTTTTTTCGACAAAAAAGTCGCTCGGCTCGACGGCCTTATCGAGCAGAAAAATGTGGTTCGACACGACTTTTTGCAGCAAGTCGAAACTGAAATCGACGCTCAATTTGTAGCGCAAAAAATCGTACGAATTTTCGGTGTAGCGGCGGTTCCACTTGTCGATAATGCGAAAATCGGTCGGCGTAAATTCGATGCGAAACATTTCGACGCCCAACATCGGCTGAATCGACAGTTGCAGCAGGCTATCGGTAAAGAGCCGCGCCATCGCCCGAAAAGTCATTTGGTGCTGCCCATAGGTCGCCACAACCTCCATTTTCGAGATGTTCATGGTGGCGAATGTGGGTTGCAGGCGCAGCACCTCGCTCACGGTTTGGGTCGAGAGGTCGTCGAGCGGTTTTTGCACCGCGCGTTTGCTGCGGCAGCCCGCCAGCGCAATGGCGCACACCAACAACAAGAGCAGACTATTTCGTTTCATCGTCGTTAATTTCAATCGGATTTGGAATGTATTGTCTTGTCAGAATTTTTTGGAGCAAAATCTGCGATTCTATGTTCAATATCAACGCTTTGCGCCACTGCTCCACGGCGGCATCGGTTTCGCCCAAGAGCGACAAAATATCGCCATAATGTTCGTAAAATTCCGCATTCACCGCGCGCCCCGACGCTTCGGCCAGTGCCACTGCGCGTTCCTGATAAAATCGTGCCAAACGGTAGTCGCCACGCACAAAAAGCACCCACGCGTATGTGTCGAGATAGGTGGCGTTTTCGGGGGCGGCTTTCACGGCGGCACTGCTCATCTTTTCGGCTTTGGCCAAATCGCGCCCAGCACACGCCAACAGATAGGCGTAGTTGTTTTGCGTCAGCACATTGGCAGGGTCCAAACTCAACGCCTTTTCGTAGTCGGCAATGGCTTGCACATAGTGCGTGTTTTGACTCATCAAATCGGCGCGTGTGAGGTAAAAAAGCGCCTTGGCAGCGTTGTCCATATCAATAGCGATTGCCGTGTCAATTTCGGTCAATGCATCGGCAGGGCGACCGAGCGCAAAAAGCGTATTCATGCGGTAGTAGTGCCAATAGGGCGATTTCGGGAATTGTTCCAATGCGCCGTCGATCAGCACCAGCGCATCGTCGATGGAACAGTCGCACGCCTGCAACAAATTCACCCACGCATCTTCGTTCTGCGGATTCAGTGCCAAAATGCGCCGCAACAGCGGTTCGGTGGTCGCCACATCGCCGCGCGACAAGAGATAATCGACCTGCAATTGCCAAGTCTGCTCGTCGTCGGGATAGAGCGACACAAGGAGCCCGAAAAGCGTATCGATTTGGGCGGTGTCGTTGGCTTGCGCCAGTGCCACAAGGTGCGGCCGCAACCAAAACATTCGCTCTTCGAGCGGCAAACGCTTGTCGTACAGCGACTTGAACATACATTCGTTGGCACGAATCGAATCGCCGTGCGTGCCGTAGTACGACGCCAGCGAAACGAGCGTAGTGCCGTCGAGCGAGTCTGCAGCCAAAATCTGCGCATAGCACGCCAACGCTTTTTTCTCCTTGCCGCAGTCCAAATAGAGGTCGCCGAGCAGCGTTTTGTAGGCGGTTTCGTAGGGGAATCTGTCAATCAGTTTGAAAATCTGCTTTTCTGCCTCGCGATAACGCTTTTGGGCTATCAGAATCGATATTTGATTGTACGAATTTTCTTCCGAAACACCGTTCAAACGCTCCAAACGCCGCAGCAGTTCGAGTTGCCGCTTGGGATAACTAGCGTAGAGAGCGACCAGAGTATAGAGATAGCGTTCGCTATTGGGGTGCGCTTTCAGCAAATCTTCGTAAATGGCCGCCGCCGAGCCGTAGTAGTTGTTTTCGATGCACCACTCGGCCAGTGCCTCTTTGTAAGTGGCGTTGTCGGGCGCGCGCTCGATGGCTTGGCGCAAGTGCTGTTGTGCCAGCAGTATATCGGTCGAATCTTTACTCGTCTTGGCAATGCGCCACATTTCGTAGTGCGATTCGGCATCGTCGCAGAGTGCTACGCACTGGGCAAAGCACGCAAACGCCTCGCCATACTGCCCAGCAAGGCGCAGCCGCACGCCCTCGGCAAAGCGGTAGGCGCACCGTTGCTCGTTGGTGGAGTCGGTCAGTTGCTCATCGGCCAACCGCTGCGCAAACACAGAATCGACATTCTCGGTCTGCGCCACAGCGACTCCACCCCAAAGCAAAGCAGCAAAAATTATGACAAGTTTTGGTTTCATTTCTGATTTAGTTGATGAGTTGAAAAGTTGATTTTGTTTCTATGTTTCTAAGTTTCTGCTTCGCAAGATTTTTGCTCCGCTCGGCATAGTTCAAACGAGTTTGACTCTGCTCTCGCTAATCGCAAAAATTCTCGCGCTGCGCGCTGTTTCTTGCTTCGCAAAGATTTTTTCTCCGCTCGGCATTGCTCAAACGAGTTTGGCACTGCGCTCGCTTATCGAAAAAATTCTGTGTTTCTGTGGATTTGCAGATTTGGTTATTTGAAAAATTGATAAACCTGTTAATTTGAAATTTGAAATTTGAAATTTGAAATCTGAAATTTTGAATTTGCGGCTTGCCGCGCCATTCCTCACAACTCCCTGACTTTCAAAATGTTATACGAAATTCCTTCGTCGTACACATCGCTGCCGTCGAGTTGTTTCACGCGGCGGACAACGATATTGGTAATGGGCAGTGCCACGATTTCGTAAAAGGTTTTCAGAAAAATCTGCACGGCCATCATCTGCAGCAGTTCGGGCAACGACACCAAACCTCCAAACGCTATCGGGAAAAAGATGAGCGAGTCGGCCGTTTCGCCTACGATGGTGCTGGCAATGGCGCGCCACGAAAAACGCCGCCCACCGTCGCGCAGTTTCATGCGACTCATCACATAGGCGTTCAGGAACGAGCCGACCAAAAACGCCAGCAACGACGCCACCACAATACGCGGGGCCATGCCAAACACAAAATTGAACGACGCTGCGCCGTCCCAAAAGGGCGCGCCGGGCAACAATACCGCCAACTGCCCCATCAACACCACAAAAAAGTTCATGGCAAAACCCGACCAAATGACCAATCGCGCCTTGCGAAAGCCCCACACCTCGACCATGCAATCGTTGATGATATACGAAATCGGAAAGACGAGCAAACCCGCCGTCAGCGTGATACCACAAAGCGACAACACTTTGGTTTCCAGAAGGTTAGCCGTTATCAGGCAGACATTGAACAGAATGCCAAACAGCATGAATGGGACAGAAACTTTTTGCTTCATTTTCTTGTTTTTTTTGCGTGGTTAATCAAGCACACGCGCCGCCCGACCGAAATCGGTACAGCCGAATTTTTATGGTGCAAAGTTACAAACTTTTTCGCTACGCACCATATCAAAAAAAATGTCGTACCTTTGTGCAGATGAATTTGTGGCGAAAAATCGGGCTTTATCTGCCGTCGCGACTGTTCGGCGGCGTGGTTTGCGTACGCAACTGGCTGTTCGACCGTGGCTATATCGCGGCGCGGCAGTTTCCTGTGCCTGTCGTCTGCATCGGCAATATCACTGTGGGCGGCACGGGCAAAACGCCCCACACCGAGTACCTGATTCGACTTTTTGCCGACCGACGCGTGGCGGTGCTCAGTCGCGGCTACAAGCGCAAAACAGCGGGATTCATCGTGGCTGATGCGCACACCACTGCCCACGACATTGGCGACGAGCCGCTGCAAATGCACCTGAAATTCCCCGAAATCACGGTGGCTGTCGATGAAAAGCGCGCGCACGGCATCGACCAACTGCTGCGGCTGCCCAATCCGCCCGACATCATGCTGCTCGACGATGCGTTCCAACACCGCTATGTGCGGCCAAGTTTTGCCGTTGTTTTGGTCGATTTCAACCGACCGACCGACCGCGACACCTACCTGCCTTTGGGGCGACTGCGCGAGTCGCAAAGCGGGCTGCGCCGTGCCAACTGCATTGTCGTTACCAAATGCCCTGCCGACTATCAACCCGATGAAACGGCGTGGCGCAAGCGACTGCAACTCGCTGATAATCAGTCGATTTTCTTTACAAAAATCGCATACGATGCGCCGCAACCGCTTGTCGAAGGTTGCACGCTCGACCTGCGCCGCAAGCCAAATCTGCTGGCAGTAACGGGCATTGCTGCGCCGCAAAGCCTCTACCAGCACCTTGCGCCGCTGGCCAACAGTTTGGAAACGCTGGCTTTTGCCGACCACCACGATTTTTCGCCGCACGACATCGACAAAGTGGCTGAAAAATTTGCCCTAATGGCCGAACCAAAAGCGATTGTGATTACCGAAAAAGACCGCGCTCGCCTGCAACAACTCTCCCTGCCCGACGACCTGCGCCGCCACATCTTCTCCATCGGCATACGCGTGGCGTTCCTCGCCGACGAGGCGCAATTCATCGCCCAATTCGATTGGGAATTTCTATAAATCGATAGCCTAAAACGACAAAAGGCCGACTGAAAATCGGCCTCAAATCGTTGTCGAGCGGCAAACGCTACTCTATTTTTCCTGACTTCGTCAATGCGTACCCCAAAATAAATTTGAGAACAATGGTGCAATTCGCTGATGGCGTTTCATGAGCATTGTTCGCGTTATAATCTGTTTGCTATGCGGCAAAGTTAGTTATCTCGTAACAACCGTTTGCGCAAGTGCTAAGACTTTGTCTACGCTCATGTCTATATCAGATTGCTTCAAGAGCCTTTCTAACTCTTTATAGACCTTCAGCGCAACAAAACAGATACAAATGTGCGCTTCGATTCGTCGGCGCGTAAAGTGAAACATCGGTCTTATCTCTATTTTCGATTTTGATATGCGAAAAGCCCTTTCTATATGCCATAAATTGTGGTATTCTGTAGAAACATCGCAAGCAGGCAAATTTGTGTTGGTAATATAACCTTTTAGCCCGTCCCATTGGGCATCAGCCTCGAGTTTGTCGTAATTGATAGAGACCTTTATGTCGCCATCTAATTTCAAAAACTTGTTATAACCTCGTTTGTTAATGTGGTCTTTTGTGAGAGTTCCACGACTGTATGCTTTCTCTAAACGATGTATCCCCTTTTCCCTATTATAAACATCTTTTTTTGTACGATCATCAGAGTAACTTACTAGCAATCGCCGCCCATTACCCTTATCGTACTCAACGATTTTTCCATTAATTTTCGGCTGCGCAAGTATCCATTTTTGTATGTTTGCACTTTCATTTTTTATCTTTGCGCCTACGATGTATTTGTAGCCATTTTCCTCGAAATCAGCGATATTATCGTTATTCATCAACCCAGAATCTGCCACTACAATGAAATTGTGTAACCCATATTTTTCGACAAATTCTGTTACGATAGGCAACATTGTATGGCCTTCATATTTGTTCCCTTCGTGTATGCAATACTCCAAAGAATAGCCCAGTGCTAACAAGCAAACCGAGTATTATTTGTGGATTTTTGTGCCGCCCTTCTTTTGAAAAACCTGTCTTGCGTAATTCATCTTCGTGGTCGATTTCAAAATAAAGGGTTGTTACATCATAAAACAAAACTCCAATCTGTCCATTGAGTATTTTCTTTGTGTGCAATACGCTAATGTCCTGCACTATCTCGTGCTGACTATCGCTCAATTTGTCAAGATAACGATAAATTTTCGACAAACTAACATCTTCATCAAAATGATTTTTTAGATACTCAACAGTAGCCGCTTTGCTCGCTGGGAAAGCAAGGCGAGCCTTGACAAGTTGTCTAAACACAGAATCTTCAATTTGATTAAATCCTACGCTATCAAATACACAATCGAGTATCAAATCTGCGCCATTGATAGAGATGTTGGTAATGCAAGAAAGTATTTGCTCGGCATTCTTATACTCAACAGCGCACTTTTCGCTATACTCTTCAAAAAGATCTAAACGAGGGTGTCTCCGTTCTTTCTCCTGTTCAATCCAAGCGCGAGCGTTAGATAGGAGTTTTTCCATCTCGTTTCGATTTTTAGCAATGCCTATTGTTACCAACTCCTTATAGCATCCTAATTTTTTTTTCAGCTACAACAATACTTACTGTCCCTGACCGATTTTTTTGCGTTTGATAAACATAAAAAAATGCTTTGCGTACCCCAAAATCGGGGTACGCGAAATTACAAATAATTGTCTATCAGACAATTACAAAAATGCCGTTTTTTGAGTGACGAAGTCAGGAGAGATTAATCGTTTCATAATTTGTTGGCTTTTAATGTTTTTCATCTATTTTGCGACAAAGAAAAATGAATTTATTGCGTTAAAAAGTGCAAAAAAGTAGAAAGAACCTGACAAATAACCTCACTCGCAAAAGGCTACACGCGGGCGTACATCGCGGTCGAGCGGCGACTGGAAGCGCAGTTGCACGGGCAGCAACCACTTCCCTACCCTTTGTGCCAAAGTTGGCTCTTGGGCGGGGATTTCGAGCGTTTTGAGTCGCTGCAAATTGTCGGCGGCAATGGCGTAGTAGCGTTTGCTTTGCAGCGAGGTAACGCAAAGCGTCCAGTCGCACAGATTGCCGATGATAGAGAGCGATTCGCAGGTGGGATCGAACAGCGGAATGTCGATTTGGCGCAGCGCGTAACTGCCCGCTTCGAGCATAAAAAAGCGTTTTTGTGCATCGCCGATGAATGCCAGCGCACGACGGTCGCGAAATTCGGCAACAAAAATGTGGCGCACCTCCACGCTGTCGGACAAAGCGATGGCACGCACATAAGGGCGGCCGCGCTGCATTTTCAGGTTGAACAATTTGCCCTCGGCATCAACAATGAGATAGCCGTTGTCGTACTCCTTGCGGCTGGTACCGTTGCCCGCCACGATTTTGGCAGGAAAGGTAAACCCTTTTTTCAGCAACATTTGTGTGAAGCGGTCGCTTTTGTCGCGATTCACCGCATTGGCAGCCATATCGACAAACTCGATGCCGCTGTCGGTAATGCGAAACACATCGTCGGGCATCTGCAAATCGACGCGCCCCGAAAGCGATTCGAGTAGCGGATAGAGTGGCACCTGTGGGCGATTTACATCGCTCGGCGCGGTGCGGAAATTGAAATTTGTGGTCTGAATCACTCGTGGATTGACCGCCACGCCACAAAGCGAATCGGGCAGCCGCCCTTCGGAGAGGAGTTGGCGGTAGTAGAACGCTGGCAGAATGCTGTCGAACTGCGCTGCGGTGTAGGTGTGGCCGCTGCAATCGGTGTAGTGCATGATGCCGTCGCGGCTCTGCGTCTGTGCAAAATCACCCACCACCGAACTATAAAGCGTAAACGGCGTTTTGACAGAACCGTCGGTTGCAAAATGGTACGCCCAAGGCACTATCCATGCAACCAACGCCACACAGACGGCGCACAAAAAGAGGCGACCGCCAAGCAGCAGATATTTTTCGAGGTTGTTCATGTTTTTTAGTTTATAAAGTGTGTAAAGTGTAAAGTGTATAAAGTGATTTCTAATTTCTAATTTCTAATTTCTGGTTTCTAGTTATTGATTTGAAAATTTGAAAATTTGAAAATTTGAAGATTAAGGCGTTTTTGGCATCGCAATTTGAAATTCTGAAATTGTCTTGGCAGTGGCCTCTTTTCCCATTTTCCCCAAAGGGGAAAATCCTTTCGTTTAATTATGAATTATGAATTATGAATTTAGAATTTAGAATTTAGAATCATGAGTTATTTGCGTTCCTAAACGCCACTGCATTTTTAATTAAATGATTGGAAATTAGATAATTGGGTAATTAAAAAGTCTATGTTCTATGCTCTATGTTCTTAAAATCTATTCTTGCTACTCATATCTTGCGACTAAAAAACTACTCTTTTCCGTCTTTGAAGCGTTTGACCGAGAGAATCGGCAGGAGCAGGCTGAGTAGTGCAAAGAGTGTGAGCCACGGCACGAATGCGTTGTAGGCTTCGGGCGTTTCGGAGAGGAAGAAGAGGCGCAGACACGCCACTGCCACCACGCTATCGAACAGGCGCATGCGCCAAGTGGGTTCCAAGCAGACCCACGCACCAAAGGCGTAGGCCGCCAAGCCCGCCACAAACCACGGCAACGCTGTGTGCATGATGTGCACCACGATTTCGGGCGCGAACCAGTGCGCCAAACCGATGTGCAGCAGCAACAATGCGCACGCAAACAGCACCACAAGTGCCAACACGCCAAACGCCAGCATTTCGGCTACGGAGCGCAGGTAGTGTTGCGGCAGGTGCAGCGTGAGTTTCAGGCGTTTTTGTTGCATTTCGGGGACAAACTGCACGGCGGCAGCACAAAGTGCCACAATGAGCGGCACAAAGCGCAAAAGTTGTATGAACACCGCATCGCGCGTGAGTACCACCTCCCACAAGTGCGCCGCCCCTTTGAGCGCAACCAAGCGTTGCACATTGAGCAGCACATAGCCGCACAAAATCAGTGTAACCAGCGTGGCGACGGCGTAGAACCAGCGCATTTTTATCCATTCTTTGTAAAACATTTTCGTTTTTTTTCTAAAAAGTTCAATACTTGTTCGTTGTACGAGATTTGCAATCTGTTTATTGGGGATTTGTTGATTTGGTTATTTGGTTAAACCCCTCCGCTTCGCTCGTCCCCTTGCAAAGGGGACAAATTTGCGCTTAACAACGCCGCCAATCTTCAAATCTTCAAATTTTCAAATAATTAAATGATTGAAAATTAGATAATTAAGAAATTCAATACTTGCCTGTTAGGCCGATGAATGCGTCTTCGAGCGACACGCGTTGTGCGGTGAAATTGGTGTATTGTACGCCTTTGTCGTGCAGTTGCGTTTGTATGGCATCGGGCGTGGCAAATGCGCCAAATTCGGCTTTACCGTGAAAAACCGACGGATTGTAAACGCCTTCCAGCGCAGGCAGCGACTGGGTTTCGCCCACCAAATCGAAATTGAATTGGCGGTAGGTGTCGAGCAGTTCCGCCACAGGTTTTTGCAGCAAAATCCGCCCATAATCCATCATGATGCAGTCGTCGATGAGGCGTTCCATATCTTGAATGATGTGCGATGTGAGGAAGACCGTTTTACCCGAACTCTTCACAAAATCGCGCAGATAGTCGATGAAAAGGCGGCGATAACCGGGGTCGAGTCCGAGCGAAAAGTCGTCGAGAATGAGCAGTTCGGGATTTTGCGCCATCAGCAAGCCAAGTGCCACCTGCGACCGCTGTCCGCACGACATGCGCGCAATTTTTTGGTGCGGTGCCACATGGAGCAGCGCCATCACATCGTAGTAAACCGACCGTTGCCAGCGTGGGTAGAAGCGCGCGTAAAAACGCTCGATCTGTTCGATAGTCATAAAAGTGTACTGCACATGTCCTTCGATGAGCAGGCCGATATTTTGGCGCAGCGCAGGGTTCATCGTCAGGATATTCTGCCCGAAAATGCGGCATTCGCCACTGCGCGGTTTCAGAAATCCGCTCAAAATGTTGATGGTGGTGGTTTTGCCCGTGCCATTTTTACCAAGCAACCCCAGAATGCGCCCTTTTGGGACAGTAAAACTGAGGTTTTCGTAGATGCGGCGTTGGCCGTAGTAGTGTGTCAGGTTGATGCACTCGATCATAGTCGGCATTTTTTTTCTAAAATCAGGTTCTATTTCTGTCGTGTGGAATTTGCAATCTATTTATTGTGAATTTGGTTATTTGGTTATCCAACCCCTCCGCTTCGCTCGTCCCCTTGCAAAGGGGACAGGTTTGCATCCAACAACACCGCCAAATTATTATTCATTTTTCATTGTTAATTATTCATTTTCTTGACTATAGCCCCCTTTCCCGTTTCCCCCGATAGGGGGGAAAGCCACGCAGCCAACAACGCTACCAAATTCAAAATTCTTAATTGGTTTTTAACCCCTCCGAAAAACTACCGTTTTTCTCGTCCCCTTGCAAAGGGGACAGGTTTGCATCCAACAACACCGCCAATCTTCAAATTTTCAAATCTTCAAATGAAACACTTTTTACTTTCAACTTTATACACTTTCATACTATTTCGTCTTTACTCCTTATTCTTGAAAAAAATCACTATCGAAATTCCATTAAATCAGCATAAATATGATCGGGAGAGTGATGCCGAGCAGCAGTTCGATGCCGCCCCAGCCCCACAGACTGTGTTTGCCGCGCAACATCAGCACGCCAGTAAGCACAATCACAATCATGGCTACGGCGAAGATGTCGGAAAAGAGCGTCCATGCGCTGCTGGGGTTGTAGTGCAGTCGGCTGAGTGCGCCCAAAATCGGGCGGCGGCGCACACGCTCGTAGGTAACGCCGTTGGTCGGCAAATCGACCATCACATTGGAACCGCTTTTCAGAAAAATTTTCAGCGTGTTATCGTTCGGGAAATAGTGCTTTGTGTAGTTGCCGTTTTCGCCAATATCGCTCAAAATTGCGTCGTTAATCGCCTGCTGGTCAATGAGTTGTTTCGGTGGCAACGGTTGTGCGAGCGTGTAGTTGCGCACGCTGATGTCGTACTGGCTGTTGAATGTGCTTTTGTGGTTCAGTGCGATGCCCGACACGGCATAGACCAGCAGCATTCCTGCAAAAATGTACGACAGATCGCGGTGCAGAAGACGGCACCATTTTCTGAATTTGTTCATCATTCGGCAATTTTATAATCGACCGCATCAATATGGTAGAACGAGAGGTAGTCTTTGCCCTCGTTGGTTTGCCGCTCGGCGATGCGTGTGCGAAAGTCGGCGATGCGTCCTTCGGGCGAGTTGGCAGTTTCTTGTCGCGCTTTTTTCTCGGTGTCGCAACCTGCTGCGCCGTTGTTGCCGTGCTGTTCGGCGGTGCGTGCGGCCAACTGCGCCTCCCAGCGTTGCAGGTAGGCCTCGTCGATGCGGTCTTCGCGCAGCACGCCAGTAACGGTTACGATGTGGTTCACACATTCGGGGTTGAAACTGCCGAGTGCCGCACTTTCGACACGAATGGTCTGTGTGTCGTCGCTGCCCATCAGAAAGATTTTGCGACCAGCATGCTTGCAGATGTGCGTGCAGACACCTTCGAAAGTAACGGTGTCGCCCACAAGGCTGTCGGCGTTGGCCAGCAGGTCGTCCACTTGGAGCGTGGCGTTGGTGGCGGCAGAATCCGCCGATTTTTGTACATTGCCGCAAGCCGTGCAGAGCATCGCCACCAGCAGCAGCGGAAGAGAAAGATGTTTCATTGTTTCTAGTTTCTCAAAATTGCTGTCGCAATTTTTGTTTCTAAGTTTCTATGTTTTTTCGCGCTTCGCGCTGTTTCAGAATTTCAAGTTTCAAGTTTTCGGTAGCCGAAACGCCTAAATTATTATTCATTATTCATTGTTAATTGTTTATTGCCCTCATAACCCCGCCCGAAAAACTGCCGTTTTTCTCGTCCCCTTGCAAAGGGGACAGGTTCGCACACAAATTGGTTCAGCCCTCTCCCCTTTTCAAGGGGAGTACCTGCGAAGCAGGGGAAGGGTTTTCTTTTAATTAAGAATTATGAATTAAGAATTAAGAATTATCTGCGTTCCGAAACGCTGCAATCATTGTTCATTTTTCTCGGACGCACTCGGTGCGTCCCTACAATTTGAAATCTGAAATCTGAAATTCTGAATTTTTGCGATAAGCGAGCGCAGTGCCAAACTCGTTTGGACAATGCCGAGCGGAGCAAAAATCAAATAAATTTTGTCATTGCGGCTCTGCCGCATCACTTCTCACTTCTAACTTCTCACTGCTCACTTATTTAACTACTACTTTGTGTGCTTTGCCATCGATGGCTACCAAGTAGATGCCTTGCGGCAGGGTGCGTGTTTCGTAGTTGCTTGCGGCTACAAAGGTAGCGATATTTTGGCCAAGTGCGGTAAAGATGCGCACATTTTGTCCTTCGGCACCTGCGATGGCCAGCATATTGCGCTCGGTATAGAGTTGCACTTGCTCGCTGCCAATGGTTTCGATAGCCGTAACTGTACCGTCATCTTTTTTGGGTGTAAAATTGCGGCCGGGGAAGGTGAAAGAAGCAACAGATCCCCAGTAAGCCCTCGAATAGGAAATAGACTCTTCACTATTCAAATACTGAATTGTAACACCCGTCTTATAACGCCCCGAAACAAACAGCGTATCACCTATGGCTGCGGCTGCAACAGTGTTTCCATTTTGATTGACTAAACTATACTCTACGCCTTTTCCCAAATTCGTGTTGTACGAAATAAGGGACAAATTATTATCCCCCCAAGAGTACCCCACCGTATAAACGCTGTCTTTACCTCCAATCGCTGTTATAGCATAATTTATTGTGCTTGCAGAATTTACAGTGCCATAATTGCAAGTACCCATGTTTTCATCAAATTTCAGAACAAATCCATTGTACCAAACATCACCACATTGTAAATTATTTTCTGCAACGGAAATGCCCCCCTGCAACCCTCCACACAGAATAAGGTATGTTTTATCGCTACTTAAAACAAAACTTTGCGGTTGAACACCATTTTTGCTATTCGCTACAAATGTATTCACTGGCGAGAGCCAATCGGCCTGCAATGTAGCCAAATCGAGACGAGCAGCGAGAATGACATAAGCAGTAGTGGTCGGCGTCAAGGTTTTTCCTGCAAATGTTATGGCATCCATGTTTGCACTCGGCAGCAGCAGCATCGGCAGGTAGAGTTTGCCATCATTGTACACAATACCGCCCCAAATTCTATCACATTGAGCCGTTCCACCTGTAGTAATGTGTGTAACATAGTTCAAATTGGCATCCAACTTGATTAGAAATGCATTGCCAACAGAGGAGGATTTACCATCCCAGCCTTCGGTATTGTGGTGTGTAAGTGTTTGGTCATCAATAGTAATGTCGCGCATCTGGTGTCCAGCCACATAGAAATTGCCAGCGGCATCTTCAGCCACGCCACCCCGAAAGTCAAATCCAGATATTATGGTGGTTTCCGAACCTTCTAATGTCCAATCGGCCACCAGCAATTTCATTTTTTCAATGCGACCATTTGCATCGATTTTCACCAACACGGGCTGTCGTACATCTACAGCGCATGTAACTTCGATTGAATCTTGACTTCCGTCAGCACCGACAAGACGCAATAACACATTGGACGAAGTACTCGCAGTGGTCGCTCCACGACGAGCGACTACAGCCAAAAATGCGCCGCCATCTGCTGTTGGGGCAAACGAGGATCTGTTTTCATCGAAATCACCACCATTGCCGTAAACCAGCCACTTGAGGTTACCAGCACGGTCGTGTTTTACCAGCAATAGGTTTTTGAAATAACTAGTACCCGCCAAATAGGGAGCCCCCACGAAAGACTGTTCCATGAAAGTTGCGGCTTCTGGATTTACACCTTTAGAACCAAAATGACCAAATTCATAAACATCGCCGTGTGCATCGATTTTTATATCAACCATGTTGGCTTGGGATTTTCCGTCATCTGGCGGCAAAAGTTCCGCATGCCAGTTGAGTGTTACATCGTTTGCGGCCATGGTGGTGGCAAACGCAGCTACTGCGCAGAGCGCAGCGAAAAGTGTTCTTTTTGTTTTCATAATTTATCCGTTTTTTTTGTTTGAAATTCGCAGTTTGCGGTGAAAAACATTTTCACGCCGCAAAGGTACGCCACTCCTACGGCTGCCACAATCCCTATTTGTGATGATTTTTGCACGGTGCAAAATCCCCATTTTGGGGTATTTCGTACAATATATAGGGGTATTACTTTTGTAGCGCTATGCAAAAAATGGTCGCCATACTGCTTTTGATGGGTTGCACGCTTGTGGCAAACGCCGCCAACACGCTCACTATCAGGCTGTTCGACAAAGCCACCAAGCAACCTGTACCCGATGTGGCGGTGTATGCGCAGGACGCTGGCGGCACCACCATCGGCACCATCAGCGACGACAACGGCACAGCGCACCTGCGCCTCGACGCTGGCACACACACCATATTTATTACGCACATTCAGTACAAACCGCTGCAAAGCACCATCGCCTTGCGGAGCGACACGACATTGGCAGTGCCGCTGCAGAGCAACACACGCCAACTGCAAGAGGTGGTGGTTACCGCCAGCGAATCGAAAAAAATCAGTTCGGTATCGACCATCGGTCGCGACGCGATGAGCCACCTGCAGCCCACCAGTCTGAACGATTTGGTGGAACTGCTGCCCGGCGGCATAGCGCAGACGCCCGCACTCACGCAAGCCAACACCATTGCGCTGCGCGAAACTGGCACGCTCGGCGCACAAGGGCAGAAAGTGCAGAGCAACAACTACGCCACCAACTCGCTCGGCACGCTGTTTGTGGTCGATGGCGCGCCCATCAACACCGATGCCAACCTGCAATATGCCGCTGGCGGCTCGAACGAGATCGACCAGAAGCGCGACATCACCAATCGTGGCGTAGATATGCGCACCATCAGCACCGACGACATCGAAAGCGTGGAGGTAATTCGTGGCATTCCGTCGGTAGAATACGGCAACCTGACCAGCGGCGTAATGAACATCAAGCGGATACGCAAGCCCACGAAACTCAACGCGCGTTTCAAAGCCGACGACAAGAGCCAACTGTTTGCCATTGGCAAGGGTTTTGCGCTCGATTCGGCCAAAAAGAGCGTGATGAACATCGATGGCGGGCTGCTCAACGCCTATGCCGACATTCGCAATCCGCTCGAAAACTACAAGCGCGCCAATGTGTCGGTGCGCCTCACGAGCGATGTGGCTGCGCCGCGCACCACATGGCGTTTCACGCCGTCGGCCGACTACACAGGCTCGTTCGACAACTACAAAACCGACGAGAATTTGAGTTACGGCGGCATCAACACTTTCAAATCGACCTACCACAAAATAGCGGTCGGGAGCGGCGTGCGTGTTACGCCCAACGACGGCAAATACTTCAAAATGGCGCAACTGCATCTGCAAGCCACGCAGCAGTTCGACTGGCTCGACCGCCAAGTGCTGGTTGCGCCCACGCGTGTGGGCATTGCGCCGAGCAGCACCGAACCCGGCGAGTACGATGCGCACCTGCTTTTTGGGCAGTATGTGGCGCGCTATCAGGTCGATGGCAAGCCGTTCACCGCCTTTGCCAAAGCCTCGGCCGACTTCGATTTCAATGCGCCGCACATACGCAATGCGCTGAAATTTGGTTTGGAGTGGAATCTGTCGAAAAATTTCGGAAAAGGGCAAATTTACGACCTGTCGCAGCCACTTTCGGTCAGCGGTTGGGGCACACGCCCACGCGCCTACAACGACATTCCAGCGTTGCAAACCATCGCTTTTTATGCGCAGGACTACATCACGGCGCACGCTGGCAACCACACTTTCGATGCGCGCCTTGGTGTGCGCGGCACAGCGATGCCCGGCTTGGACAAACGCTACGCCATACACGGCCGCTGCTACATCGACCCACGCATCAATCTGCAATGGACACCGCCATCGCTCGGCGAAAAACAGTGGAAAATGTCGTTTTCGGGCGGCATCGGCTGGACCACGCGTATGCCAACGCTCAACTATCTCTATCCCGATCCGACTTTTGTCGATATCATACAACTCGGATTTTACAGCCAGACAAATCCCGAAAAATATAGCCGCTACAACATTGTGAGTTACAAGCAAGACGCCACCAACTACGATTTGCAGCCTGCGCGCAACCGCAAATGGGAGGTGCGTGCCGACTTCGAGGTGGCTGGCAACCGCCTGTGGGTCTGCTTTTTCGACGAACGGATGTCGTCGGGATTTCGCTACTCGAACCAATACAGCGTATTTTCGTACAAAAGTTACGACGCGTCGAGCATCAACAGCGCCACACTGACCGACAAACCCGACCTGAACACACTGCCCTACGAAACCAAGCAGAAATTGGACGGCTATCGGTTTGTAGAAAACGGCAGCAAACAGAACAAAATCGGCGTAGAATGGGAGTTTTCGTCGTGCCGCATAAAGCCGCTGCGCACCGCCATTCGGTTCAGCGGCGCATGGTTTCGCAGCACCTATGTCAATAGCCGCCCGATGTACTACAGTATGAGCAGCGTGGTCGATGGCGTGATTATCGCCGACAACTATGTCGGTCTGTACGACTGGAACGAGGGGCGCGTGAACGAACAACTCAGCACCAATCTGCTGCTCGACACGCAAATTCCCGAATGGGGGCTGATATTTTCGACCTCGGTGCAAGCCATGTGGTTTGTCGCCACGCAACGCCTGCCGCAAAACGGCACGCCCAAGCAGTACCTTTCGGCCGACGATGGGCAACTGCACGACTACACCGCCAAAGTCGTCGCCGAAAATCCGCTGTTGCAACACCTTATTTATAGTGTGAGCGACGCCGCTTTCGAGCGTTACACCATTCCGCCCGCCATCTATGTGAATCTGAAAATCACGAAAAATATCGGTCAGTGGCTTAGTTTGTCGCTGTTTGTGAACAAACTGATAGACTACACGCCCGATTTCAAGCGCAATGGCGTGCTTATTCGGCGCAACGAATCGCCCTATTTTGGCATGGAAATGACATTCAAAATATAACTGTGCGAAGCACAATTTGAAGATTTGAAAATTTGAAGATTTGAAAATTTGAAGATTGCGGTGTTGTTGAATGCGAATAATTCAAAATTCTTAATTACACCTCAAAAACTTCCCCCTTGGGGGATTAGAGGGGGTCTGAAATCTGATAAAAAAAACGAAAAAACTATGAACAAAACCATTTTCAAAACATTGAGTATTGCGCTGCTGGCGGTAGTTTTTGCCAGTTGCGAAGACCAAATGACGCAAAAACAGGGTGGGCAATCGTCGCTGGTGCGCGCCACCGACAGCATCGATGTGATCTATCCCGACGGCGTGAAAATTCTGTCGAAACAGGCCGAAACGCTCACTTTTGTCAATCGCTCGACAGGCGACACCACCACCGTGAAACGCGGCGCAACCGTGGTGCTGCTCGACGGCTTGTACGACTGCAACTATGCGGCGCACATCGCCTACGACAACGACGGCACAACCGTCGAAGGCAACCTCTACGGCAGTGCTACCTCGGTGAAAATCAGCGGTGTACCGAATTTCAGCATCACCGCCTACCTGTTCGCCTCGAAAGACGATTTCATCATTGAGGAGATATTTTTCACTGGCACGCTGCAACCGTCGGGCAAGCAGTACAACGGCGACAACTTTGTGAAAATCTACAACAACACCGACCATGTGTTGTACGCCGACGGCATTGCGCTGGTCGAATCGAAATTCACTTCGACGCAAAAATGGGACTACACACCTGATATTCAGAACGATACGATGACCATTCAGGCACTCTATGTGGTGCCGGGCAGCGGCAAAGATCACCCTGTGCAGCCGGGCGAAAGTTTCATCTTGTGCGATGTGGGCATCGACCACCGCACCGCCAATCCCAACTCGTTCGACCTGAGCCGCGCCGACTACGAATGGTACGACATTTCGAGCAGTCCGAGCAACATGGACATCGACAGCGAAACCGTGCCAAATCTCGACAAATGGTACTGCTACACGCTCAGTTTTTGGATTCTACACAACCGCGGGTTCAAATCGTACGCTTTGGCGCGCATTCCTATCGACAAAGAGACCTATCTGACCGACTATCTCTACACCTATCAATACACGATGCACCTTGCGGCAGGCGATTTCCCGATGGAACAGACCGCCTACAAACTGCCCAACGCGTGGATTGTCGATGGCGTGAACTGTAGCGTCGAAGCCGTGCGCGAGTGGAACATTCTGCCGCCAAGTATCGATGCTGGCTGGACACACTGCGGCACTATCGACAAAGATGCCACGCGCTATTTCAAAAGTGTGCGCCGCAAAATGCTCTACCTCACCGACGACGGCCGCCGTGTGCTGAAAGATACCAACAATTCGTCGGCCGATTTCAACGGCGAATGCACGCCCTCGATTGTCGAGGAACAGAAAACCGCCATCGATGCCAACGGCACAACCGCCGCACAACGCACCTACGACGGCGTTTGGGTTATGGAAACGGAAGAATGAAGCGATTTTTCGACATAAAAACGCGACGCAAAGCGGGCTTTTGGCTTTTGCTGTTGGCATTTTTGCCAGCAGCAGCCACTGCCGCGCACCCCAACGACAGCGTGCCAGCCAGCGGTCGCCAAACGGCCGCACTCCGCTCCGAACGGCTTTTTGCAACGAAAAGTTACGAAAATCCCGCCCTGCGGCAATGGCTCTTCGACCAGTCGCTGACGAAAGTCGTGCTGGGCGGACAATGGGAGAGCCAGCGCGAGAGTATCGTGCCGCAAAAAGGCGACGGCTACTACGGCGGAAACATCGGCGCCACCACATTCCGACTGACCAAACGCGGCGCTGTGTGGGGCAATGCCTCGTTCGAAATCGATAAGATAACCAATGTCCAATTCAACGAAACGAGCGACTACGACCTGCTTGCGCCGTACATCATGGCCGACACGGTGGGCGGCGACCTGCACGCACAAATCTATCGGTTTGGCGGCGGTTTTGCGCTGCGACTGCCAAAAAATTTCAGCATCGGCCTGAACGCCACCTACCGCGCCAACATCGCCTACCGACAAATCGACCCACGCCCCAAAAATCTCGTTACCGACCTGCGGCTCAAACTCGGCACGGCCTACACTGCGCCCAACGGCTACCGCATCGGACTCGATGTGCAAGGCGGCCGCTACAAGCAGACCAACAGCATGAAGTTTTTCAGCGAACTGGGCGTGCCGAATGTGGTTCATCTCACGGGACTTGGCACGCACTACTACCGCTTTCAAGGCAGCAACTACGAGACCTACTACAAAGGCTACAGCGTGGGCGGCGACCTCGGGCTGCAACCGCAAAACAGCGGCTGGCATGCGGCGGTTGGCTACACTTTCCGAACTTTCGAAAAGGTCATCTCTACCCTCAACGAACTGCCGATGGCACGCTGCGATGCGCACAAATTCACTGGCGAAATTGCCTATCTGCAAAAAGGCACAACCTTTTGGGGCGTGAAACTGAACGGCGACTACACACGACGACTCGGCACCGAAAATCTCTTCGACGATGCCACCGACAATATCTATCCGCAAATTGGCAGCGTGCAACAATACACCTGCTACGACTTAACCGCCTATCTTTCAGCTATTTACGGACAGCGCAACGAGCGACACGAGTGGTCGATTGCGCCGCAAATAGGCTACCTGCGCCACAACGAAAACTACTTTTTCCCAGCGCAAAATATGCAGTTCAACCACTTGGCAGCGGGCGTTGGCGGTCGCTATGCCGCCACCTGTGGGCGTTGGCGCATCGATGCTGGTTTGCATGGTGCTTTCTACGCCGATTTGGCGCACAATTTGGCTCTCGCCAACAGCAAATCGGTGTGGCAAACACCTTTCGTTCAGACTTTTAACAATTTCTCCGAACACTTTGCCCAAATCGATGCTCGCCTGCACATAGGCTACGCTTGGCGTGCCGACTTTGCGCTCTTTGCCAACATCGGCTACACCCTCGGCCTCTACCAGCACGCCCACAACCACACACACACCCTCGAAGCCGCCATCGGCGTAGCGTTTTAGGAAATGCAGTTTCTAAGTTTTTGAGTTTCTCGCGCTGCGCGCTGTTTCTTGCTTCGCAAAGATTTTTTCTCCGCTCGGCATAGTTCAAACGAGTTTGGCACTGCGTTCGCTCATCGAAAAAATTCTGTGTTTCTTGTTGATTTGCGGAATTGGTTATTTGTTGATTTGGTATTCCAACCCCTCCGCTTCGCTCGTCCCCTTGTAAAGGGGACAGGTTCGCGCCGCTGTTGGTACAGTCCTCTCCCCTTTTCAAGGGGAGTACCTGCCGAATGGCAGGGGTAGGGTTAGAAAATAACTTAATGATTCAATAACTCAATAATTCAATTGGCTTTTCCCCCTTGGGGAAAACGGGAAAAGAGGCCAGTTCCACACAAAAAAGTGTAGCAATTAAACCAAGGTTTTTTTGCTACACTTTTTTGGTATCGAAATACATCGCAAAAATACGGAATAATTTCGAACCACCAAACTTTTTTGCGCAGAAAATGAGTCTTTTTGCGTTAAAAAGTGTAAATTTCTGCTGCCGCTTGCGAAATGTTCAGAAAGTGTAGCAATTAATCGTTGGTTTATTTACGACAGTCAAAACGCACGCTTTAGCGATGAATAAAGGAAAATCTATTTAATTAACCAACTTTTAATAACAACTAAAAAGAACAGACTATGAAAAAAATCATCTCTTTCTGTTTGGCACTATTTGCCACCACCGCCCTTTGGGCTGCATTCACGCCCGCTGCTTTTACGGTTTCTGCCGACGGTAAACAGGTTTATTTTTCGCAGGGAAATCTGCAATGCTCGAGCGTTACCACAGGCGAATATGTGTGGTCTTTTGCCGAAAACCAATACGATATGCTCGGTGCTGACAATGTCAGCGGTTCTGCCCTCGCCGACAAGATTGACCTCTTTGGTTGGAGTGCAAACAATGAAACGGCAAAGTGGGGCATCAGCACCTTGACAAACACCGCCAAATACGCAGGCGACTTCGTGGATTGGGGGCAGAATATCGACGACGGCAACACCTACCGTACCCTGACGAAAGATGAGTGGGATTATCTGCTCAACACTCGCACCAATGCAAGCGAAAAGCAAGGCGTTGCGCGTATCAATTTGAACGAAGACGGCACACAATATGCCAACGGTCTTATCCTTCTTCCCGACAGTTGGGTTTGCCCCGAGGACATAACCTTCAAGAGCGGTTTTGCAACTGCGAGCGAACTATATGACTACTACCAGACTTTCACGATTGACCAATGGCAAAAACTCGAAGCCGCAGGCGCAGTCTTCTTGCCTGCTTCGGGTGACCGAGGCTACTATACTATGTATGGCGTGCAAAGCCGCGGCTCTTATTGGTGTTCTACGGCGTACGACTCGGACCACGCGCACTCACTGGGCTTCAACAAGAATGTAGCGAGCATGTCATACACACTTCTCTACCGCGGGCTGTCAGTCCGTCTCGTTCAAAATGTTAAATACGCCATTACGATTACTACCCCCGAACACGGCAATATCGCCGCCAATAAAGAACAGGCAGCCGCAGGCGAAACGGTAACACTCACCGTTACGCCAGCCACAGGCTACGAACTCGAACAACTCGAGGTTAAAACGGTTAGCGGCGGCACTGTTACACTGTCGGAAGACCACAAATTTACCATGCCAGCCAGCAATGTAACCGTAAGTGCTACTTTCAAAGCCAAAACTGCCACTGCTCTCTCCACCGCCCAAACACTCGACCTCCGCACCGAAAGCGGTCGTGTAATTTGCACGCAAGAGTTCCAAATTTTCACGCTCACAGGCCAGAATGTTACCGAAATGAATGGTCAGTTGAATGGCGTTTACATTGTGAAAGTAGGCGAGAAGGTGCAGAAAGTTTTTGTTAGTAGCAAGTAGCAAGACAATTGACAATTGACAATTGATAATTGACAATGGGGCGCGGCCGTTGGCCGCGTTCCTTTTTGTGTTTGATTTGGGGGCTTTGGAATTCTTGCAGCTTGCTATTCATATCTTGCTACTGACAATTTGAAATTTGAAATCTGTAATTTGAAATTGCTGCGCTTCCGCGCAGCAAACTTCCCCCTTGGGGGATTGAGGAGGTCTTATAGATTGTAGAGCCGTCACACTGTGGCGGCTCTACTGTTTTACGGATTTACGAATTTACAGATTGACAGATTTTTCCAAATCATCAAATAACCACATCCCCAAATTCCCAAAAGAAACTTAGAAACAAAAATTGCGATAGCAATTTTGAGAAACCAGAAACTAGAAATTTGCACCACGCAACCGCCTGAAAAACAGTGGTTTTTTGATAAAATTGGCGAAAAATATGCGAAACTTGTGCATTATGCCAAAAAAATAGCGTAACTTTGCGCACTAATAGTGCATTTATATCGTTAATTGTAAAAATAAACAAACAAACAGTTATGCAAAACAAAGGATTTGTGAGATTATTCGCTATCGCACTGGCACTTGTCTGCTGCTTTTACCTGTCGTTTAGTTTCGTAACTTCGCGTTGGGACAATAAAGCGAAGACCGCTGCGCAGGGCGACAATCAGAAGTATTACGAATATCTCGACAGTGTTGCTGGCGAAGAGGTGTGGCTCGGCTACACGCTCAAAGAGTGCCGCGAAAAGGAGATTAACCTTGGCCTTGACTTGAAAGGCGGCATGAATGTCATTCTCGAAGTTTCTGTGCCCGACATTCTGCGCGCCCTTTCGGGACACAACCAAACGCCCGAATTTACACAGGCACTTGCCAACGCACAGGCACGCACCGCCAAGTCGGGTGCCGATTTTCTGACCGCTTTCAAAGAGGAATTTGAGAAAATCGACCCGAACGCACGCCTTTCGACTATCTTCAGCACCTACGAACTGCGCGAACGCGTGCAACTGAGTTCGACCAACGCCGAAGTGATGAAAGTACTGAACGAAGAGGTGAGCAGCGCCATCGACAACTCGTTCAATGTGTTGCGCTCGCGTATCGACCGCTTTGGCGTGGTGCAACCAAATATCCAACGCCTCGATGCACAAGGCCGCATTCTTATCGAACTGCCAGGCATCAAAGAGCCAGCGCGTGTGCGTAAACTGCTGCAAGGCTCGGCCAATCTGGAGTTCTGGACAACCTACAACGCTTCGGAACTGATGCCGCTGTTTGCACAAGCCAACGAAATTATTCGCGACATCAACGGCACGCAAACCCCAAAAACAGAGGCTGCACCTAAAAAAGCCGAAACGGAAGCCGCTCCCGAAGCCGAAAATATCGACGATTTGGCAGCCTCGCTGAAAGGTAACGCCGAAACGGCCGAAGCCACCGAAACCGACGACGCACGCTACGAAGAGTTTGTGCGCAACAATCCGCTTTTTGCGCTGCTGCACACCGAAAATAATTACGGTCCTGTGGTCGGCACAGTGCTTGCTGCCGACACCGCCAAGGTGAACGCTATGCTCGCCATCAAACAGGTGCGCGACATTTTGCCACGCGAACTGCGCCTGAAATGGACGGTGAAACCAATAGACGAAAAAGCCAAACAGTTGGCATTCCAACTGATAGCCATCTACGCACCTAACCTCGACGGCCGTGCGCCGCTCGAAGGCGATGTGATAACCGACGCTGGCACCGATTTCGACCAATTCACCAACGGCGCAGTCGTAAACATGAAGATGAACGCCGAGGGCGCAAAAACATGGGCGCGCCTGACCAAAGACAACATCGGCAAGTCCATCGCCATCGTACTCGACGGTTATGTCTATTCGTTCCCAACGGTGAACACCGAAATCACGGGCGGCAGTTCGCAAATTTCGGGACACTTCACGCAGGACGAAGCCAAAGACTTGGCCAACATTCTGAAATCGGGTAAAATGCCCGCCCCAGCACGCATCGTGCAAGAAGATGTGGTTGGTCCGTCGCTCGGACAGGCCGCCATTCACGACGGTTTGATTTCGTTCGCCATCGCCTTCTGCTTGGTGCTGCTCTACATGATTTTCTACTACGGATTGATTCCTGGCCTCATTGCCGACGGCGCATTGCTCTGCAATATCTTCTTCCTGTTCGGTATTTTGGCGTCGTTCCAAGCCGTACTGACCTTGCCGGGCATTGCTGGTATCGTGCTGACTATGGGTATGGCGGTCGATGCCAATGTGCTGATTTACGAACGCGTGCGCGAGGAGTTGCGTTCGGGAAAAAATCTGAAAAAAGCCATCGCCGACGGTTACAGCAACGCACTTTCGGCCATTATCGACGCGAATGTTACCACCATTCTTACGGGTATCATCTTGGCATGCTTCGGTACTGGTCCAATCAAAGGTTTTGCCACCACGCTGATTATTGGTATCATCACTTCGGTATTCACGGCGGTGTTCCTCACACGCTTGATTTACGAGCGCATGGCCAAGAGCGACAAAGAGCGTCATTTGGAATTTACCACAAGTTTCACACGTAACTGGTTCCAAAACACCCATTTCGACTTTGTGAAAGCACGCAAAATCGGTTACATCATTTCGGGTGTATTGATGATTGTTGCCATCGTTTCGCTCTCGACTAACGGTTTGAAACAGGGTATCGATTTCTCGGGCGGTCGTAACTATGTGGTGCGCTTCGAGCAGACAGTCGATGCCGAAGAGTTGCGCGAAACACTCGAACCTGTGTTCGAAGGCTCGCAGTTGAGCATCATCACCATGGGCAGCGAAAACCAAGTGCGCATTTCGACCAACTATGCCGTTGGCGACAACAGCGATTCTATCGACAATGTTATCGAATCGATGCTCTACGAAAACTTGAAACCTTACCTCAACGAGCAGGTAACCAAAGAGATGTTTGTGCAGCGTTATACGGTTGAAAATGGCGTTTATGCCGCCTCGACAGAAAACAGCCATGTCGATAACTACGGCATACAGAGTTCGCAAAAAGTGGGTCCGTCGATTGCCGACGACATCAAAGCGGCGGCCATTTGGGCGGTTATCTTTGCGTTGATAGGCATCGGACTTTACATTTTGCTGCGTTTCCGCAACTGGACCTTCTCGGTTGGTGCGGTGGTCGGCTTGATGCACGACGCGCTCTTCATCTTGGGCGTATATTCGCTCTGCTA
Source organism: Acutalibacteraceae bacterium (assembly GCA_963659365.1). Taxonomy (GTDB): domain Bacteria; phylum Bacteroidota; class Bacteroidia; order Bacteroidales; family Paludibacteraceae; genus W0P28-013. Next base: position 50,318 of record CAVKTI010000002.1, read on the forward strand.
CATGTTCATGCCGTTCTCGCTCGAAATCGACCAGTCGTTCATTGCCGCCATTCTGACGGTTATCGGTTACTCCATCAACGACACCGTGGTGGTATTCGACCGTGTGCGCGAGAATGTGGGCTTGTATCCGAAACGCCCATTTGGACGCACCATCAACGATTCGCTCAACTCCACATTGAGCCGTACTTTCAGCACCTCGTTGAGTACATTTGTGGTGTTGGTGACCATCTTCATCTTTGGCGGTGAAACTATCCGCGGATTTGTCTTTGCCATCATGCTGGGCGTAATCGAAGGCGTTTATTCCACGCTGTTTGTTGCCACGCCAATCACCTACGAACTGACACGCCTCAAAAATCGTAAAAAAGGCGTTGCCATCGAGGAGAAAGCGTAAGACACCCTATTTATAACAAAAGAGTCTCTCAAATTTTTTGGGGGACTTTTTTGTTTTGTCAAAAATTCAACGCTCAACCAAAATTTGCACAACCAAAACTTTTGTAGTACCTTTGCAGCGTTAAATGTTTGACTTTTGTCTGAAATTAGCAAATAAAAACCCTGATTTTTGCCCAAATATAATAAATAAAAACCTTGATTTTTGTCTGATATGTATTTTAATCGCTTGATAGATAGTGAATTGTTGCACTGGAAAAACGACGGTGAGCATAAGCCGCTCTTGTTGCGAGGCGCACGACAGGTAGGGAAGAGCCGTGCCGTGAAACATTTGGGCGAGTCTTTTCGCTACTATATCGAAATCAATTTTGAAAAACAACCTGTCTATAAGCAACTGTTTGCCAACGACTTGGATGTGCATCGTATCACCTCGCAGATTGCTGCCTTGAGCGGTGTCCCCGTGGTGGAGGGGCAGACGCTGCTTTTCTTGGACGAGATACAAGAATGTACGGAGGCGATTATGAGCCTGCGTTTCTTTCGCGAGGATATGCCGGCATTGCATGTGGTGGCTGCGGGTTCGCTGTTGGAGTTTGCCTTGCAGGAGATACCCACTTTCGGCGTGGGGCGAATCCATTCGATGTATATGCACCCGATGACTTTTGATGAGTTTCTTACCGCCAATGGTATGACGGCGTTGTTGGAGCAACGGCGGGCGGCTACTGTGGATGCTCCTCTGCCACAACCGTTGCACGATAAGTTGGTGGAGTACCTGCGCACCTACCTGTTAGTGGGCGGAATGCCCGAAGCGGTGGCGCAATGGGTCGGGACACGCGACTATCTGCGTTGCCAACGCGTGCAGGACGACATATTGGTTACTTACGAAGACGATTTTGCCAAGTATGCCAAGCGGGTCAATCCGAACTTGCTGCGGCTGACTTTGCGCAGCGTGGCATTGCAGGTAGGCAGCAAGTTTGTCTATTCGCGTGTTTCCACAGACCACAAAGCCTCTGCCGTTCGGCAGGCGTTGGACTTGTTGGTGTTGGCGGGTATTGCCATTCCCGTTACACGCACTTCGGCTAACGGAGTGCCATTAGGCAGTGAGGCAGACGGTTCGTGCCGCAAAATGTTGCTTTTAGATACGGGACTGATGTTGCGGTTGCAGAATATGTCGCTCGGCAATGGTACGGAGATGTCGGCGTTGATTATGACCGCTACCGCCGAAGAGTTGGTCAATAAAGGGGCTGTTACAGAGATGTTGGCGGGATTGGAACTCTTGCGCTATCGCACGATGCATATACGGCACGAGTTGTACTATTGGGCGCGAGAAGAGCGAGGTAGTACGGCTGAGGTGGATTATGTGGATGTGCGCAATGGGCATGTGCTGCCGATAGAGGTGAAGGCTGGTGGCAAAGGCGGTATGAAAAGCCTGTGGCTAATGATGCGTGAGAAGCATTTGGACTATGCTATTCGTACTTCGTTGGAGAATTTCGGGCAGTTGGAATACGCAGACGAGCAATCAGCAGGTGCCGTGCGGCATGTGGATATTTATCCGCTCTATGCACTTTCGCAAATAGGTGAATAAGCAGTTTGTTTGAAAATTTGAAGATTTCTAATAGTTCAAATGGGAGAAAAATCCCCCAATTCCCAACTAGAAACCAAAAATTAGAAACCAGAAATTAGAAATTGCTTTACCCAATAAACCCCTATAATTGCGTTGAGCGCAGAAATACAAATTCTGCCGACGAATTTTTTTGGGGGACTTTTTTGTTTTATTTTGTTTTGTCAAAAATAATTAGTAACTTTGGAAACTTTTTGAGAACCTTAAATCTAACCGAATGAATAGAACATTTTTCCAGAAAATTTTTGCTGTTGCTGCACTCTTGCTGATGGCTAATGCACTGTCGGCCAAAGAGTTAGTGGTCGAAATAAAGAACTTCGATTCCAGCCGCGGCACATTCACCCTGAAAACCTACGGCGAGAAGCCAGCCTTTTCGCATGTCGATTTTCTCAACGAATTTGGTGCAACGCCGGGCAACACCTACAACCAGATTCCCGGTAACAACGAGGCAACGCTCGACCTTTATGGCTGGGAGGGTTGCACCATCGATAGCGTAACATTTGCCATGCGCTCGAACAAAGAGGCTGGCAAGGTGCAAGCCAAAGTCGAACTCTACGGCTACGACGACGGCAAATCAAACGCAACGCTCTACGATTCGGGCATAAAAGATTTCAACAGCCGCGATTGGTACGGCGCGTGGGTGCGTTTCAGCAACGAAATTTCGGTGGATATCACCAAAGAGATGACCACAAAACGCAAAGTCGATGACGACGAATTTGTTACCATCACCGTAACGGGCGGCAATTCGGCGGGCCAGTCGGTCTATCTCGACCGTCTGACCATCTACTACACGCCCGCTGCTGGCGTTGAAACCGAAAAACCGCTGCCCTACAAATTTACGCAACTCGGCAAGAGCGATGTGCTGGCCGATGGCGACATCTGCATTTTGGTGAATAGCGGCCATATCGGCGCGTGCGAAGTGGACACCACGCAGACAAATCCCTATCTTGGCGTTACCGCTGTGGGCAGTTACAACGAAGTCTATTTCCCCGAAAATAACACCTTCGACTATCCTGCGTTGCTCTTTTTCGAGATGAAAAAACAGGACGAAGCGTGGCTGATGATCGACCAATATGGCGACACGCTCGGCTGCAAAGGGAAAGGCAAAATGAGCCTAAACAGCGGCGTGCTTACTTGGAACATCACGCTGGGCGCAAGTTACGACGGACACACCATAGCCAGCACCCGCGAGAGTTACGGCAGCATACAGTACAACGAAGCCAGTCCGCGTTTCACCACCTACACCTCGGGGCAAAGATTTGTTTACCTCTGCCGCCGTGGTGCGCAGCAGGCCGAAGTGTTGCCCACATCGCTCACGCTGCCCGAAGCGCGCGAAATGACGATGTGTACCGACTCGGTCATCTTGCGGCCGACGCTGCTGCCAGCCACTGTAACCGACACGCGTGTGCTGTGGAAGTCGCTCAATCCCGAAATTGCCACCGTGCGCGATGGCATTGTGCGCCCTGTGGCTGCTGGCGAAGCAAAAATTGTCTGCATCAGCCGTGCCGATAACACACTGACCGACACCTGCACCATAACCGTCGAAATTTGCAATGTCGAAGGTGTAACAATTATGGACGAGAAGGGCAAAACCCCACAACACGCGGTGGAAATGTACGCCTGCCAAACCGAAGCGGTGAAACTCACTGTGGCGATAGAGCCGAGCAATGCGCCCATTCAAACCGTGATTTGGGAGACGCTCGACACGAATGTGGTAACTGTGAACGCTGGCAAACTGATGCCTGTCGGGGCTGGCGAAACCGATGTGGTGGTTACCGCTACCGATGGCAACAAGACCGACACCTGTCATGTAACCGTTTTGCCGTGCCAAATCGAAAAAATATCGCTCAAATATCCCGATACCGACCAAGCATTTACGCTGAAAGATTGCGGCGGAGTTGTCGATGGCAAGGGCGAGCGTTTCCAAATTTATTTTACCGTTGAGCCAACAATTATCACTGTTTCCGAGGAGGATTTTCTGTGGTCGTCGAGCGACGAGGCGGTGGCGAAAGTCTATGGCAGCGTTACTACACTCACGCAGTCGATTTGCGCTACGGTTCACGCCATTGCGCCGGGCAAAGCCACGATAACCACCGCTGCAAAACACAACCCCAGCATAAAAGTTGAAAGTCAGGTAACCGTTGTTTCGTGCGAAACGGCTCTTGGCGAAACGGAATTGATTCCCATTTATGCCGAAAACGGCCGCATTGTTGCCGCTGGCGACTACCGCATTTTCACACTGACTGGCATCGATGTAACCGCCCAAAACGGCCAACTGAACGGCGTTTACCTTGTCCGTGTCGGCGACAAAGTGCAGAAAATTGTTGTTAGTAGCAAGTAGCAAGATAGTGCGAAAGTATAAAAGTGTGAAAGTGTGAAAGTAGGGACGCACCGAGTGCGTCCGAAAGGTTAGCGTTTATCGGTTATCGTTTATAGAACATAGATTTGTAGGGGCGCGGCATGCCACGCCCGAGAAAATAAATAATAAATAATAAATAATAAATAATGAACAATGAATAATAATTTGATTTTCAGTTGTTTAATTAGAGTTTAGTAACTATTTTGCGTGCGAATATTATTCATTCTTAATTCTTAATTGAATAAAAACCCTTCCCCTGCTTACGCAGGTACTCCCCTTGAAAAGGGGAGAGGGCTGAACCAACTTGGGCGCGAACCTGTCCCCTTTGCAAGGGGACGAGAAAAACGATAGTTTTTCGGAGGGGTTAGAAACAATTTAGAATTATGAATTTAGAATTAAGAATTGGCGGCTAGTGTTGGTTGCGTGGCTTTTCCCCTTCGGGGGAAACAGGAAAAGAGGCCACAAGAAAAATGAACAATAAATAATGAACAATGAATAATAATTGTGGCGTTTTTAATACCGAAAACTTGAAACCTGAAACCTGAAACCCCTGACTAATGCGTTAAACTAATCAACTTATCAACTAATCAACTTTTCAACGAGCAATCAACTCATCAACGACAAATAACCAAATCATCAAATAACCAATAAAAAAAACAATAATTATGAGAAAACAACTAAAACTTTGGCTGGCAGCCTTTTGGGTGCTCTGCGCTACAGGGCAGGCGTGGGCTGCGACGACAATCGTTAAATTCGATTTCTCGAATGAAGACCAAATTACCAGCCGTACCGACTCTAAAATAGAGTGGACAGCAGGTAATTCGACTTTTACAATGAACGACAAAAACACATATCTGTCGAATCCGTTGCGCATCTATGCTGGCAAGTCTGGCTCTATTTCGGCTGGCGAAGGCCTCTATTTCAAGCAGGTTATCGTTTATGCCAACTCGAATTCTAACAACCCGACAACGGACAATCTGACTTGGACAAATGCGTCGGCGGTGGTTGATGGGAAAAAAGTTACCCTAACGCCATCGGGCGATAATGTGGCGACCATCGGATATACAGCGGTTAAACAGATTAAACTCGATTCGATAGTCTGCACGCTTATCGACCCTTGCTCCGACCCAGCCGAAGTGTTGGTGGTTACGCCTGCAACGCTCGAAATCGAGGCAGGGCAGTCGCTCAAACTGACGATTTCTGGCGGCAATAATGCCACTCCGACCTATACATCGTCGGACAACGATGTGCTGACGGTTTCGACCGACGGCTTGGTTACCGCTCTGAAAAAAGGCAGTGCCACCATCACTGTGGCGCAAAGCGCAAACACGGTTGGCGAAACAACCTACTGCTCGCAGTCGGTCGAAGTGCTTGTAACGGTGTTGAACGCGTCGTACACCATCACTTGGCAAACGCCCACAGGCAGCACCACCGCCAAAGTGCTGCAAGGCGAAGCCATCGGCGCAGCCTATCCAACCGCCGAAGCGACTTCGTGCGATGCAACGAAATACCCCAATTTTGCGGGCTGGATTACCGAAAATGTGGGCAAAGCAGGCAGCATGGAGGTAACTTTTGTTACCGCGGCGACCGTTCCCACTGGCAATGTAACCTACTACGCCGCTTTTGCCGACCAACCGAAGGAGCAAGGCACGCCATTCTCTTGCGAAGGCACTCTGACCTCACTCACAAACGCTGGCGGCTCGCATCAAAATTGTGAGTCGTATGGTGGTTCGGGCAGTTACCTTATAAAAATGGCTACCGACGGCGCATACATCACCGTGCCAGTTACTAGCCCCGAAACGGCGACATTCAGATACAATCGCAAGGCTGGTGCAGTTACTGCTTCGGTGGAGTTGCAATATACGCTTGACAACAAGGACTTTACCTCTCTCGAAACATGGACTGTTACAGGCGCAGAAACAACCAACGCTATCACGCTTACCAATGCGAATCCATTCCCACAAGGAACGATAGGCGTGCGTTTTGTTTATCACAAGACATCTGGCAACATTGCCGTTGGTCCAATTTCGGTTACGGCCAAGTCGGACTTCCCCTCGGCAACGGTCTTCATCACCGCTTGCTGCGACGCTTGGACAGACACGCCAACCATCACACTGGATAAAAACACGCTCGATGCCGATGCCAGCGAAACGCTGTCGGTACTAAGCGTGAGCGGCGCACCCGCTGGCTACACAGGTACAGTTTCGTATGAGTCGAGCAATCCGCTGGTAGCCACTGTCGATGCTAACTCGGGCGTAGCCACCGCCAAAAACGCTGGCACATTCCGCGTGATAGCCACATGGAGCGGCGATGCCAACTACTGCGACAACAGCGTTGAATCGGAAGAAATTACCGTAACGGGCAAAGTGTCGATTGAGTACTTCAAAAACAGCGACGAAGCCACAGGCGATATGACGACCACCAAACACGAACTCAACGCCGAAGTTACGCTCGCTACATGCACCTTCGCACGCACAGGCTACCACTTTGTGGGCTGGGCTGAACAACCCGACGGCACCAAACTTTGGAACGACGGCGACAAGGTAACGCTCACTGCCAACAAACAGCTCTATGCCCTTTGGGAAATCAACGCCTACACCATCTCCAAAGGCGAGGAGTTGAACGGCACATTCACGCTCGCTGCCGAAACGGTGAATCACGGCGGTAGTGTCGAAGTAATGGTAACTCCCGACACACACTATCATTTCGTAAAACTTTCGATTGAACCTGCCGACGCTGGCACAGTCGATGGGCTGACCGTGAAAAATATCACTGGCGATGTTGCTATCACTGCCAATTTCGAGGAAGACCCGACATACACCATCACTTGGCACGCTGGCGAAACCATCACCACCACCACTGTTTATCAGGGCGAGGCGCTTGGCACACTGCCCAACGCTGCTGCAAGTTGCGATGCGAATTTCCCAGAATTTTATGGCTGGTGCGCATCGGAATATGGCTCGTCGAGTGCGCCAAAGACCACGAGACCTGCGCTTATCGATGCGGCTCATAAACCCACCGCCAATGCCGATTACTACGCCGTTTATGCCGATGGCGTCGATGGTGGCGGCCAAAAAATGACTGCACTGCCCGTGGGCGTTCAAGTGCTGGTTGTGGCTTGCGACTCGATGGAGTTGGGCGGAATCGAGGTGGTTAATAGCAAAAGTATTGGTAAAGCCACAAAATACGACGGCGCACCCAACGGTGTTTATCCGCTGAATGTGGTGGCTGGCAATACGCTGAGCAGTTATGCGTTCGAACACGAAGGCAAATACTTGAGTTACTCTAGTACGAGTTCAGACAACACGCTTTCTGAATCTGCAACGCTCGATGACAAATCATCGTGGAAAGTGTCGTTTAGCGATGGCAATGCCACAATTACCAATGTAGGTAAATCGTCGTACACACTGCAATACAATGCTGCCAACCCGCGTTTTGCCTGCTATTCGAGCAGTCAAAAGCCTGTTCAACTGATTCGTGCAGGCAAACAGGTTACCAAGTGGATAACCAACTGCTGCACACCGCAACCATTCGCCGTGCGCGACACAACTGTGCTGATAGACGACAGCCCGATTAGTGTCGATTTGCTGGAACTGATAGATGGTGATGGCAATGGCGGCGACAAAGAATTCAGTTTGGCCGAAGATTACACAGATGCTAAAATGGTTTCTACTGCTCTTTCTGTCGATAAAGAGGGCAAATACACGGTGATTGTGTCGCAAAAAGCCACAGATGCCAACATTTGCGACAACGAATACGAAATTGTCGTTACCGTTGAGCCGAAAATCAGCACCATCACATTCGACAAAAACGCTGCCGATGCTCTTGGCGAGATGACACCATTGACGGCCGAAACGCTTACAAAACAGCAACTTGCTGGTAATATCTTTACTTTAGATGCTCACCACTTTGTGGCGTGGAACACCGCTGCCGATGGCACTGGCACATCTTATGCCGACGGCGCAGAGATAGAGATGCACACCATGACGCTCTATGCGCAGTGGGCACTCAATACCTACACCGTAACGCTTGCCCAAACGGGCGAAGGTACTGTAACGCTTCCTACCGAAGTGCAGCACGGTGGCAAGTTCCAAGTTGTGGCTGAACCTGCCACAGGCTATATTCTCAAAGAGATTGCTGTTACACCGCTCGGCTATGCCTCGCTGGAAGGCGATTCGGTCAAGAATGTTACGGCCAACATCACCGTTACAGTGCTGTTCGAGGAGTTGCCGAAGTACACCGTTACCTACCGTGATGCCGACAATGCGGCGATTTTTACCGAAACCATTTACGCCGGGTCGTTTGCCAATCCCGATTTGTCGCAGTTTGGTTGCGCGCGTATGCCACTCGAGGGCTTTGCTGCTACTCAGGTTGCCGACAACTCCGAAGCGTTCGACGCCGTCGATGTAACGAAAGCGGTTATCAGCCGCGACACCACTTTCTGGGCGGTTTATGGCCTCTACAAAGGCGATGCGCGCCGCTTCGACCCAGCCAAAACCCTTTCGGGCAACTTCAAAATCGCTGCCGAAGTGGACGGCGTGAAGAAATTTGCCAAAGGCGCATTGGAGAGCGGAAAATATGCCTCGACCGACAACGCCGACGAAGCCAATAGTTATGCCTTCACACAGGTAAACGCTGGCGTTTACACTATTCAACGAGGCGGTAAATATGTGAACTACAAGAGCAAAACCGATTTCCAAGAAACGACTACCTCGAGCACTTGGACAATTTCGCAAGGCACGAAAGGTTCGTGGCGCGTAACAGTTACCGAAACGCCAGCGCGTGCTTGGATTTTCAGCACGGCTAACGATGCCAATAAATTTGGCGCATACGATGCAAAAAATGTTACCGCTGATGGTAAATACTACGACATCGAAATTGTTCCGTCCGTTGCGCCGCGCTACTCTTCGACGCTCGACTGCACCACCATCGATGTGGAGGGCGTAACGCTGTCGGAGCGCGACACCATTGCCGTGGGCGATAAGAAGACGCTTGTGGCTACCGTGCTGCCCGAAAATGCTACCGACAGATCGGTTGTGTGGCGCTCGGACAACGAGGCCGTTGCCACAGTCGATGCGGCTACTGGCGAGGTTACTGGCATTTCGCGCGGTCGGGCAACGATTTTCGTTACCACCAACGACGAAAATTATTCGGATTCGTGCAAACTGTATGTGCGCCAGCCTGTCGAAGAGATTTCGCTTGACCAAGTGTCGATTTCGCTGAAAGAGTGCGACGACAATGGCGTGAAACTCACGGCGACTGTTTTGCCAGAAGATGCTGACAATCAGAAGGTTGTTTGGACTTCGAGCAACAAAGAAGTCGCCCTTGTGAGCAACGAAGGCGTGGTATTTGGCCTCACGCCCGGCACAGCCATCATCACCGCAACTACCGTTGAGGGCGGCTTCACAGCCGAATGCGCCGTTACCGTAACCGAATGCGTGAAAGCCACAGGCCTGACACTCGACACGGATGCGCTTGAATTTAGCACTTGCGAAAACAAAACCTATCTGCTGACAGCCATTGTGCTGCCCGAAGACGCTGAAAATAAGGCAGTTACTTGGTCGTCGAGCGATACGCACGTGGTTACTGTGGCCGATGGTTTGGTAACACCAGTAGCCGCTGGTACAGCCACAATCACCGTTGCCACCACCGATGGTTCCGACCTGAAAGCCGAATGCGCTGTAACCGTTATCGAATGCCCCGACGCACTCGACAATGTAACGACGCTCGACGGGCTGTTTGTGCGCGATGGCCGCATTGTGATAGAGCAGGAGCGCGCCGCCGATGTGCGCATCTACAACGCAGTGGGTCAAACCGTGGCGGCACAAGACGCTGTGATGACTTTCGAACTGACTGTGCCACAGGGCGTTTACCTCGTCGTTGTGGGCGACAAGTCGCAGAAAGTGGTTGTAAAATGATTTTGTAAAACAGAAAAAACTGGCGGAGACGCGGCACTGCTGCGTCTTCGCTTTTTTCCAAAAAAATGTCAGAAAAGAGAAGTTTGATCGGCTGCAATCTGTCCGAAATGCAGACCATCGCCGCCGAATTGGGCATGCCGCGATTCGCCGCCAAGCAGTTGCTGCATTGGCTCTACACCAAGCGCGCCACCGCCATCGAGGCGATGACCGACATCTCGGCGAAAAATCGCGCTTTGTTGGCCGAAAAGTACGAAATCGGGCTGCAAAGTCCGCTGCACGAGGTCGTTTCGACCGACGGCACGAAAAAATATCTGTTCCAAACGCAGCACGGCTTGGTCGAAACGGTTTACATTCCCGACGACGACCGCGCCACGCTCTGTGTGTCGTGTCAAGTGGGCTGCAAAATGAACTGCGCCTTCTGCATGACGGGTAAACAGGGTTGGAGCGGCAATCTGTCGGCGGCCGAGATAATGAACCAGATTCTCGCCGTGCCCGACAGTGCGCAACTGACCAACATTGTCTTCATGGGCATGGGCGAGCCGTTCGACAATACGAACGAAATTCTGAAAGCGCTCGAAATTCTCACTGCGCCGTGGGGACTGGCGTGGAGTCCGCGCCGCATCACGGTTTCTACTGTCGGTCTGCTGCCCGGTTTGCGGCAGTTTTTGGCGCAGAGCGAAGCGCATTTGGCGGTCAGTCTGCACAATCCTTTTGCCGACGGTCGCTTGCAGATGATGCCCGCCGAAAAGGCGTTCCCGATAGAAACGGTGGTAGCCGAACTCAAACGGCACGACTTTGCGCACCAACGCCGCCTCTCGTTCGAGTACATCGTGTTCGAGGGCGTGAACGACACACCGCGCCACGCACGCCAACTGGTGCGCCTGCTCGACGGACTGCCGTGCCGCATCAATCTGATTCGTTTTCATCGCATTCCGGGCGTGGAATGGCACAGCCCATCGGAGGAACGCATGGTGTGGCTGCGCGACTATTTGACCGAAAATGGGCTGATTTGCACCATTCGCCGCTCGCGTGGCGAGGACATCGCCGCCGCCTGTGGCCTGCTATCGACCAACGAAAAACACTGACAATCAACGCATTACAAACTCCACCCACAACCTATTGCACCAAAACAATAAAATCGCTAACTTTGCTTTTTGTTAGTAGCAAGTAGCAAGAAGCAAGTCGCAAGAAAAGTGAGTAGTTAGTAGTGAGAAGTTAGCAGTTAGCAGTGTTCTTGAGTTAGGAGTTAGGAGTGAGGAGTGATGCGGCAAAGCCGCAATTTCAAATTTCAAATTTCAAATTGTCGGTAGCCGAAACTCCTGAATCTTCAAATTTTCAAATTTTCAAATAAAAAACCAGAAACATAGAAACTTAGAAACAAAAATTGCGGTAGCAATTTTGAAAAACTAGAAACTAGAAACTAGAAATTAGAAATAAGAAATAAGTTCGCTTCAACAAATAACCTAACTGCCTTGTCGTTACACATTGAACATATCAGCAAACGCTACGGCGTGAAATTGGCGCTCGACGATGTGTCGCTTCATCTCGATGCGGGCGAAATTGTCGGCTTTTTGGGACCGAATGGCGCAGGCAAATCGACGCTGATGAAAATCTGCACAGGCGTTGTTTGTCCCGATGCTGGCACGGTGAGCGTGTGCGGTCTGCCGATGAACGCAGAGAATTTGGCGGCGAAACGACTGATTGGCTACCTGCCCGAACACAATCCGCTCTATTTGGAAATGTACGTGCGCGAATACCTTATGTTTGTTTCTAGGTTCTATGCCATTCGCAACCGCAAAGCGCGCATCGACGAGTTGATTGAGCGCATGGGACTCGCCACAGAGTGCGGCAAACGCATCGGGCAGTTGTCGAAAGGCTACCGCCAGCGCGTGGGCTTGGCGCAGGCCTTGATTCACGACCCACAAGTGCTGCTGCTCGACGAGCCGACCACGGGGCTCGACCCCAACCAACTGCTCGAAATCAGAGCGTTGATTGCCGAAATCGGCAAAGAAAAAACGGTGCTTTTCTCCACGCACATCATGCAGGAGGTGCAGGCGTTGTGCCGTCGCATGGTGGTGGTAAATTGCGGCAAAATAGTGGCCGATGGCGATTTGACCGAAATTGTTGGCGGCGAAACGCTCGAAGAGGCTTTTCACAGATTGACGAAATAATTACAACATGGCCGAAGAATTTGACATACATCATCAGCAAACGCTTGGCGACAGCGATTTCGATCGCGCTTTGCGGCCGTTGGCTTTTTCCGATTTTCGCGGACAGGCGCAGGTGGTCAAAAACCTGTCGATTTTTGTGCAGGCCGCCCGCCAACGCCACGAAAGCCTCGACCATGTGCTGCTCTATGGGCCGCCGGGGCTGGGCAAAACCACGCTCTCGAACATCATTGCCAACGAACTGGGCGTGGGCTTCAAAGTTACATCGGGGCCAGTGCTCGACAAACCGGGCGATTTGGCGGGGCTGCTCACCAGTTTGGAGCGCAACGATGTGCTTTTTATCGACGAAATTCACCGCCTCAGCCCGATAGTGGAGGAGTATCTCTATTCGGCGATGGAGGATTTTCGCATCGACATTATGATTGACAAAGGGCCAAGCGCACGCTCGGTTCAGATTGATTTAGAGCCATTTACGCTGATTGGTGCCACCACACGCAGCGGCTTGCTGACGAGTCCGTTGCGGGCGCGATTCGGCATAAATTGCCACTTTGAGTACTACGACGAGGCGGTTCTGCACGACATTATCCGCCGCTCGGCCGCCATTCTCGATGTGCCAATCGACAACGATGCCGCCGACGAAATCGCTTCACGCAGTCGAGGCACGCCGCGTATTGCCAACGCCTTGTTGCGCCGTGTGAGAGATTTTGCGCAAGTGCAGGGCAGTGGTCGCATCGACATGAAGATAGCGCGCATCGCCCTCGAAGCCCTAAACATCGACAAATACGGTTTGGACGAAATCGACAACAAAATTTTGCTCACCATCATCGACAAATTCAGCGGCGGTCCAGTGGGACTTGGCACCATCGCCACGGCTCTGGGCGAGGACGCTGGCACCATCGAAGAGGTGTACGAACCATTTTTGATAAAAGAGGGTTTTATCAACCGCACGCCACGCGGTCGCGAAGTTACCGCACTGGCCTACAAGCATTTAGGACGAATAAAACCGAGCGAACAAGCAACCCTTTTTTGAATTGTCATGACAATTCAAAAAATAAATAATGAATAATTAAAAATGAATAATTAAGAAGAATTTACAAATTTACGAATTTACAAACTTTACGAACTTTATACACTTTTAACTTTATACACTTTCACACTAATCCAATGTCTGGACTGAAAAAATTGGCGCAGGAGACCGTGATTTACGGATTGAGCAGCATTGTCGGGAAATTCCTGAACTGGTTGCTCGTGCCGCTCTACACCTTTGTGCTGGCGCAGCAGTCCGACTATGGCATCGTTACCAACCTGTACGCTTGGACGGCGTTGTTGATTGTCGTGCTGACTTACGGCATGGAGACGGGCTTTTTCCGCTTTGCCAACCGCGACGACCAGCGGCCAAACCGCGTTTATACCACAGCACTGACTTCGGTCGGCACCACTTCACTCATTTTTGCTATCGGTTGCGTGCTGCTCAAACAGCCTATTGCCAACGCTTTGGGCTATGCCACCCACGCCGAATTTATCTCGATGCTTGGCATTGTGGTGGCGTTAGACGCTTTTGCGAGCATTCCGTTTGCCTACCTGCGCTACAAGCGGCAAGCCGTGCGTTTTGCGGCACTCAAACTGCTGTTTGTGCTTTTGAATATCACGCTCAATCTGTTTTTCCTGCTGGCGTGCCCGAAAATCATGGAGTGGAAGCCCGAACTCGTTTCGTGGTTCTATCGACCCGACTACGGCGTGGGCTATGTGTTTGTGGCGAATATCCTCTCCACCGCCATTCAAACGCTCTGTCTGCTGCCCGCCATTGTGGCCGAAAAGTACGATTTTTCGTGGGCGGTGCTGCGACAGATGTTGCGCTATTCGCTGCCGCTGCTCATTTTGGGCGTGGTGGGCATCATGAACCAGACGGTCGATAAAATTCTCTTCCCATTCCTCTACACGGCTGGCGATGCGCAGGCCGAACTCGGTATTTATGGCGCATGTTTCAAAATCGCCATGGTGATGATGATGTTCACGCAGGCGTTTCGCTACGCCTACGAGCCGTTTGTCTTTGCGCAACACAAGGACCGCAACAGCGTGGAGGCCTACGCCGATGTGATGAAATACTACATCATCGCCTCGCTGCTCATCTTGTTGGGCATGATTTTCTTTCTCGACATTCTGAAACTGATCATCAGTCCCGCCTACTGGTCGGGCTTGCGCGTGGTGCCGATAGTGCTGTTTTCGTACATTTTTCAAGGCGTATTTTTCAATTTGTCGCTCTGGTACAAACTCACCGACAAAACCATCTACGGCACCTATTTTTCGTTGATTGGTTGTATTATTACGCTGTTAATCAACATTTTATTCGTGCCAATTTGGAGTTATATGGCTTCGGCGTGGGCATCGTTTGCCTGCTATTTCACCATCATGGTGCTGTCGTATGCCGTTGGTCAAAAATACCTGAAAGTGCCCTACGATTTGAAAGCGATAAGTGGCTATTTCGCCCTTGCACTTGCGCTGTTGGGCGTTTATCTGCTGGCGATGCACTATTTGAGCGACATCGTTTGGGCGTGCTACCTCTGCCGTGTCGCCTTGCTCGCAATTTTCGCACTGGTCGTCTATCGACTCGAATGGCAAAAATTTAATCGCAAAGTTATTGATAGTAGCAAGTAGCAAGACAAGTTTGAAAGTATGAAAGTGTGAAAGTAGGGACGCACCGAGTGCGTCCGAAACGATTCAACGATTCAACAGAAATCAACTCATCAACCCAAAATTAAAAATACCTATCATGAAACCTGAAATTCAGAAATTGTGGCGTGCGACGGCTCTTAACACGCTGATTGCCACGCTGTTGTTTGGCGCACTGCTGGGCGCATTGTATTTAGTAGAACTGTTTGTGCCTGCAATGGCTGGAAAATTGTTGCAATGGAGCGACGCCGCCTTCTGCGTGGGCATTCCCGCCAGCGTCATCGGCGTGGGCTACATTCTGTCGATAAAAAATCCCGCCAATTTCACGGGCTTCTACATCGGCATTGTGATGTCGGCACTGCTCGGCGTGCAGTTCTATCTGATTGGGCAATACGACCTTACGGTGCTCTATTTCGCCGTGTTCATTCCGTTCCAAATCATGTCGATTCGCTCGTGGACAAAGTCGTCGGGCAGTAGCGACGAACCATTTTCGCCGAAATTTCTCGAAACAAAACCGATGCTCATCTGTCTGCTACTCTTCGTCGTCATCACCGTGGCCGACTACTTTTTCGCCACATTTGTGATGCAAAAAGATGCTGTAGAACATAACATTTGGGCAAATATCATGAGCGGCGTGATGATTGCATCGAGCATTTTTGCCAACTATCTGCTCATCGGCAAAAAGAACGACTCGTGGATTTATTGGGTCGTTTACAGCGTGGCTGGCATCGCCTTCAACACGATTATTCTCAATGTATTCAGCATCGTGCTGTTCTGTTTCTTCCTGATAATCAACGGTTCTGCAGGCATCGCTTGGATAAAAGGCACCAACAAAGAAAATTACGGCTGGCTGAAGAAATAATTCAATAACGCATCGAATAAAAAGACGGAAACGCCGTGCGTTTCCGTCTTTCGTTGTTGTTTGAATCAGCCCTCGTTACTTTTTGTCGCAAGCGGGTTTTTCGCCTTTGCAGCAAGGTTTTTCGCCTTTTTTGCAGCATTTTTTGTCGCCTACTTTGCAGCATTTGGGAGCGTCTTTTTTGCAGCAAGGTTTGTCAATCTCTTCGAGCAGCGCCTTCTGTTCGGCAACGCTCAATTCGTCGATTTTCTCGAATTTGGCTTTGATTTCGGCGCATTTGGCTTCGCGTTCGGCGAGGCGAGCCACTTCGGCAGCGTGGTGTTCTTCGCATTTGGCAATGCGTTTTTCAACCAAGGCTTTGCGTTGTGCAATCAGAGCGGCTTGCTCTTCGGCTGCCAGTTCGTCGAATTTTTCCCATTTGGCCATCATTTCGTCGATGGCGGCGCGCTCTTCTTCAGTCAGTTTGCAGCAAGGACCTTTTTCTGGGCGTTCGCAAGCGGGCTTTTCGGCCTCTTGTTTGTCGCACGCATTGCCGCAGCACGAGGCGCAGGTGATGATGGCCGCAACGGCACACATCGTCAAAAACAGTTTTTTCATAGTGCTAAAAAATTAAAAGTGAATAATGATGTAATTTCAGAGTTTCAGAATTTCAGAGTTTCAGAATTTCAGAGTTTCAGAATTTCAGAGTTCAGATTGGGTTGATTAGTTGATTGGTTGATCAGTTGATTGGTCGTTAATAAGTTGATGAGTTGACGAGTTGATTAGTTTAACGCATTGGTGAAAGTCTGTGATGCAAAAATAATTTTCAAATTTTCAAATCTTCAAATCTTCAAATGCCTAATAAATTTCTTTCAAATTTTGTGCAAATCTACCGTTTTTATGTCGTTTTTGCAAGTTTTTTGTCGATAAAATGTGCATTTTAACACTTTTTTACTCGCTTTTATGTTCGAGTTGGTAGCCAAAACTGCGCAGTTTTTGTTCGCGGTTGCGCCAGTCACGCTCCACTTTGACGAAGAGTTCGAGGAACACTTTTTTGCCAAAAAAGGCTTCGATGTCCTTGCGTGCTTCGGTGCCGACCTTGCGCAACGCCTTGCCGCCACGCCCGATGAGAATCCCTTTTTGCGAATCGCGTTCGCAAAAAATGACCGCACTGATGCGCAGCAGCGTGTCGTCCTCTTTGAACGATTCGACCGCCACCTCGACGGAGTAGGGAATCTCTTTGTCGTAGTTGAGCAGTATTTTTTCGCGGATAATTTCGTTCACAAAAAAGCGTTCGGGCTTGTCGGTGAGCGCATCTTTGTCGAAAAACGGCGGCGAATCGGGCAGCAACTCTTTGATGCGCTTAAACAGCGGTTCGATGTTGAATTTGGCCATGGCCGACAGCGGAAAAATCTCGGCTTGCGGCAACTCTTTGTGCCAAAAATCGACCAACTCCTCCAAACGCGGTTGGTCAATCAGGTCGATTTTGTTGATGACGAGAATGATTTTGACGCTCTCCTGCATTTTTTGCACTTTTTCGAGAAAAAAAGCGTTCTTTTCGACCGAATCGAGCACATCGGTAACATAGAGCAGCACATCGGCATCGGTGAGCGCAGAGTTCGAAAATTCGAGCATCGACTCTTGCAATTTGTAGTTGGGTTTCAGCACGCCGGGCGTGTCGGAATAGACTATCTGAAAGTCGTCGCCATTGACAATGCCCATGATACGGTGGCGCGTGGTTTGCGCTTTCGAGGTGATGATAGAGATGCGCTCGCCAACGAGTGCGTTCATCAGCGTCGATTTGCCGACATTCGGATTGCCGACGATATTTACAAAACCTGCTTTGTGCATTTCTTTCGTTGATGTGTTGATTAGTTGATAAGTTTATTTGCGGATTTGGTTATTTGTTGAAGCGTTGAACTGTTGAAGCGTTGAACTGTTGAATCGTTGAATCGTTGAATCGTTTCGGACGCACTCGGTGCGTCCCTACTTTCACACTTTCATACTTTCATACTTTCAAACTTGTCTTGCGACTTGCTACTCATATCTTGCGACTAACTTTATTTCCGTTTGTTTTTCGCTCTTACATCTTGTTGCAGTTCCCAGTGCTTGGAGTGGCGCACATAGGCATCGACCGACATATCGGGACCGAGCGTAACCGTTTCGTCGTCGAAATACTTGATGGGCCAGAGATGGTCGAACGCAATGCGGCGCTTGTGTGGCTCGTAGTCGAGAAACATGGCGATGTCGGCATCGTATTCGAATATGCGCCGGCAGAGCGTCTGTCCGTCGTTTTCGAGTATCGGCAGACCGAGTTGCAGGCGGTTGTCGCTGTCGAACCACAGCACATCGATGAACTTGCGTTGCGTGGAGGCATTCGTTCCTTGCCAACCCAGCAGCAGATAGACTTTTTGCCGCTTGTGTCGGTAGGCAATCGCCCGATAATAGAGCGCTCCGTACCAATTTTCGGCCGATAAAGTTGCCTGTTCGCTGGCTGCGAATGGGGTATCAGGCTGCGTAAGTCGTGTGTATTCGCCAGCGGCAGTTTGTACAAATCCGTTGTAAACGAAACCGCTGTCGGTGGGCACATTCCATGTGTAGATGCGCAGCAGTCCGTCGTCGGAGAGCGTTTTCCCAACGAATTTCAGGCTGCCAAAAGGCGCAGTGAACGAGCCGTCGAACGCCAATGCTTGGGCGAAAAGGGTGTTGATGGTGTCGTTGTAGCGCAGGTTGGCTTGGGCGTCGGTCGATTGCTCGATGTTGGCGAACAGACGCGCCATCTGCTGCTCACATGCGGCGAGCGACTGCGCTTGTGCACCCATCGTCCAACAGGCGAACGCTGCAATTATTCCCATTTTTAGCCTTTTTTTCATCGTGTCGAGCCTCTCTCTTTTTCAACGACCGCTTGTGGCGATTATTGTTCCCAATTTGCTGTTGAAATCTTTTGCTTTCAGCAATTCGCTGATTGTCAAGTGCATACGGTAGCACCAGAAGTGGTGTGGATTGCTTGGGTCGTTGATGCGCTCGCCATCGGCATCGTAGAGGCGGAGTGCAGCGTCCATCGCCAAATAGTCCTGCAAGGGCAGAATGGCGAGCATGCTGTTTGCGCGCATTTGCCGTGTTACAATCTGTTCGGCGAGGGCTGGCGTGCAACTTTCGGGCGCTTTGCCAGCGTTGTGCAGCGCATTGTTGTAGTAGCGTTGCGTCCTATCGGGATTTTCGTGCCACCAACTGCGTAGCGGCGAGGTGTCGTGCGTGCCAGTGCTGCAAACCGAGAGGTATGGTGTGCGTTGCGGATCGACAAATTCGGCGGAAAAATCTTTCGGCATACGCTCTATTTCGAGGCTGAGAATCTGCATGTCGTTCATCACTTGTGGCACGCAAGCGGGCATCATGCCGAGGTCTTCGCCGCACACGAGCATATTGGTGGTGCGCAGCAGGGCAGGCAGTTTGCGTTGCGCCTGTATGCGCCAAAATTCGTTCTGTCGGTGGTAGAAATAGTCCTCGTGAATCTGCTCCATGATGTGCCGTTCGCGCTCGCTCAAGGCGGCAAAAGTGCGCGATTTGTGAACCATGATGCGTGGGTGGAATTTGCCCTGCTGATACACATCTTCGATGAAAAGCACCTCGGTGTGGAGTTCCAGCAGTTTGTCGCGCAGCACGCGTTCTTTGTCGCCAAAATGGTCGCTCAACTTGCGTTGTGTGTCGAATTCGGGCTTGAATTGGAGCGTGCCGTTCGGCTGCGGCTCGAAGTATTTTTTGGCGATGGCGGCCGCTTTGTCGCCGAAAAGTTCGGTCAGCATCTGCTGCGTGATGTAGGGTTTGAGCATGCGCTCGCGGTCGAAGTGCAGGCCGTAGTTTTCGATTTCGCCAACGCACATTGGCATGGCGGGATTGAAGTAGCCGAGCAGTCCCCAAATGGCCGATTGCGGAATCTCCCAAATGCGGAAAAATCCCAAAATATGGTCGATACGGTAGGCATCGAAATAGTTGGCCATATTCATAAAGCGGTGTTTCCACCACGCAAAATCGTCTTTTGCCATTTCGTCCCAATCGTAGGTGGGGAAGCCCCAGTTTTGCCCCGTTTCCGAGAAGTCGTCGGGGGGTGCGCCCGCCTGCTTGTCGAGGTGGAACAGGTGCGGATACATCCATGCATCGACGCTGTTTGGACTGATGCCGATGGGCAGGTCGCCTTTGAGCGCAACGCCGTGTGTGTGGGCGTAGAGGCGCACTTCGGCCAACTGTTTCGCCAAGTGGAATTGCACAAAATAGTGCAGTTCGGTTTCGGGCGCATGTGCCGCAGCAAAGCGTTTCACGGCTTTTGTGTCGTAAACGCTCAATTCATTCCAACGGCGAAAATCGGCGGTTTCGTGCTGGTCGCGCAGCACGCAGAACACGGCATACGGCACGAGCCAATGGCTGTTGTTGGCAAAGAATCGTTTGTATTCGGTCGAGGCGAAAGTGCTTGCTTTTTCTTGTTCAAAAATCAGGCGGATATAGTCCCATTTCAGGGCGTTCACGGCGGCGTAATCGACAAATGTTTTGGCGTTGAGTTGCTGACGACGGCGGTCGAAATCGGCGTTGGCTTTGGCGCTTTTTAGGCGACCGACAGCCTCCAAATGCAGGTACATCGGGTGCAGCGCATAGACCGAAATGGCGCTATATGGATAAGAATCGGCATTGGTTTTGGTGTTGGTGGTGTCGTTCACAGGCAGAATCTGAAGCAGTTTTTGTCCCGTGTTGTGCGCCCAATCGACCATCTGTTTCAAGTCGTGAAATTCGCCCACGCCCCAGTCGCTTTCGCTGCGCAGCGAGAACACGGGAATGGCCGTGCCTGCGCCTTTCCAGTGGAACTGTTGCCGAAAATCGTCCGACAGCAGCGCGGTGTCGTTGGTGGCTTGCAGTTGGCGGTTGTCGCCCTCTTCCCAGCGGACAATCTTGCCCGATGCAAGGTCGTAAATCACAAATTTGTACGCAACATTTTGCAGGTCGCTGTTTTTCAGTTTGATGAACCAATCGGCGTTGTCGGTGGCTTGCATGGGCTGCAAAAGGCACGCGTCCCAGCCGCCCAATTTTCGGGTCGAGCCCAAAATGCCAACGCCCTGATTCTCTTCGACAGCAGGCGCATTGACGAGCAGCAATGTTTCGCCAATGCCGATTTTTGGCAACCGTTTGGTGGTGTGTTTGCACCAAGCCTCGGCGAATGGTGTTGTGCGAAAAACGCGCGCCGCCGATGGGTAGCGAAAGGTGTCGAAAATCTGCACATCGTCTGGCATTTGCGGCAGTTGGCGATGCTCGAGCGACTCCACAATTTTGGTCTGCTCTGGGTTCAAAACATAGTAGGCGTAGGTCGTTGGCTTGCCTTTGGGCGTGTATGTGCAGCGCCACAAACTATCGGCGATGTAGGTCATCGGGACGGTTTCGCCTTCGATTTGCAGGAAAACATTTTGTCCCCAATAGGTGTAGCATTTCAGATTGAAAGTTATCATAATGGTCTGTTTTTATTTCTTTTAATACAATAATACAATTTTGATGCCAAAGTCGGATACAAGAGTGAAAAAGTGTGAAAGTGTGAAAGTAATTTCTGATTTCTAATTTCTAATTTCTGGTTTCTAGTTTCTCAAAATTGCTGCGCAATTTTTGTTTCTATGTTTCTATGTTTATTTGGCTACCGCCAATTTGAAATTCTGAAATCTGAAATTTTGAAATTGCGGCTTGCCGCACCACTTCTCACTCCTAACTCCTAACTCCTCATTTTTCTTGCGACTTGCTACTCATATCTTGCGACTAACAATTTGAAATTCTGAAATTTGAAATTCTGAAATTTGAAATTTGAAATCTGAAATTGCGGCTCTGCCGCACCACTCCTAATTCCTCACTCTTTTTAGGTAGTTGTATGCTTGATAGATGCCGAGTTCGCCGGCTTTGCTGAGGTCGGTTATGCCGCGTTCGGTGTCGCCGATGTAGATGTAGGTCAAGCCGCGGTTGAAGTAGGCTTCGGCCATGTCGGGGTCGCTGTCGATGGCGTTGGTGTAGTTGCGTATGGCCGATTGAAAATCTTTCTGCACGCAGAGCACATTGGCACGATTGAACCACGCATAGGCGAAATTCGGCGCATATTCGAGCGTTTTGTCGTAGTCGCGCATTATCATTTCGAAATCGTGGGCGTACTGTTCGGGTTGTGGCGCATTTTCGTCGTTATTCGTTCTGAATTCCAACTCTTTGAAGCGAATGTTGGCACGGCAGAAATAGGCGAGCGCCATATCGGATTTGAAGTAGATGGCGCGCGAAAAGTCGGCGATGGCACTCGAAAAATCCTGCACAAGTGCGTAGTCGATGCCGCGCGCGAAGTAGAGTAGTGCGTTGTCGGGGGCGGCCTCGATGCGCCGCGACAGTTCGTCGATCGAGCGGAAATGGTGGCTGATGAGCGTTTGCGTGAGCGACATCTCGCGATTCACAATTTTGAGCGTTGCAGGCAGGGCGTGTTGCGCGTTGAGTTGGCTCACGAGTGCGCTGTAGTGGTCGTTTTTGCGCACAGGGTCCTCTTTTTGGTAGTACGACAGCACAAAATTTTTCTCGCTCGATACATCGATCTGCGTGTTTTGTATGGCACCGCGTATGTTGTTGGTGGCGGTGTTGCCCGTGGTTGCATCGAACAGGCGTGTGCGTGCGTGCGTCGGACTTTCGTCCTGCTGGGCGATGTCGGGGCGCATATCGATTTCGTCGGTATTTTGTTGGCGTTGTTTGGCCTCTTGGCGCAGTTGTTCGGCCTTGTCGTAGTCGTCGAAAGCGGCGCGGCGTTTGCCCATTTTTTCGTATGCTTGTGCGCGTCCGTAGTAGGCGGGCGCAAAGGTTGGGTGTCGATTGATGAGTGTGGTGAAATCGGCTTCGGCATTGCGCCAGTCGTAGAGTTCGGCATAGACCAAAGCGCGCTGGTAGAGGGCTTTGTCGTGGTCGGGTTTCAGTTTCAGCACTTCGGTCAGGTCGTCGATGGCGTTGTTCAAGTCGCCCACTTCGGTACGCAACAAAGCGCGGTTGAAGCGTGCCGTTTCGTCGGTCGGGTCGAGGCCGATGGCGTGGTCGAAATCGGCCAATGCGCCGCGGTAGTTTTTGACTTCGTAGTTCAGAAATCCGCGGTTGATGTAGTGCCCAGCGTTTTGTGTGCCGAGGCGTATGGTTTCGTTGTAGTCGGCCAATGCGCCGCTGTTGTCGCCTGTTTGCAGACGAGCGATGGCGCGCGCTGCCCACAGGTCGGGATTGTATTTGTCGGTCGCCACCAACTGGTCGAAATCGGTCATTGCGCCCAGCGTATCGCCTTTGGCCAAGAGTATGCGTCCGCGTTCGTAGAGCAGGTTGGCCGATTTTTTGTTGCGGCGCAACAGATCGTCGGCATCGGCCAAGGCTTCGTCGTAGCGTTCGAGTTGCAGTCGTGCTTCGATGCGGTTGAGCGTGTATATCGGATTTTCGGGTGCAAACTCCAACGCCCGCGAAAAATCGGCTTCGGCTTCGGCATAGCGGTCGAGCCGCATACGCACAAATCCGCGTGCATAGTAGGCTTGCGGCATAAACGCATTGCGCTCGATAACGGCGTTGCAATCTTGCTCCGCTCCGCGATAATCTTCCAATTCGATTTTGGCGATAGCGCGATAGAAATAGGGTTCGGTGAGATAGGGTTTTACCTTGATAACTTGGTTGAAATACTGTATCGACAGCACATAATCCTCGAAATAGAGCGCATTGCGCCCGATGGCCAGCACACGGTCGGTGTTGAGTTGCGCCACAGCCAGCAGCGGCAGCAGCGTCAGCGACAATATGGCAAAAAATCGGTGCACGGTCGGTGAGTTACTCCTCTATCGCTTTGATTTGTTCCAACACTTCGCGCATACGCTCGGTGGTTTTGAGCGTGGTCGGCACCAGCGGCAGGCGCAGTTCGTTTTCGATGAAGCCCATCATCGAGAGTAGGCTCTTCACGCCAGCGGGATTGCCATCGACAAAGAGCAGTTCGGTCAGTTCGGCGAAGCGGTAGTGAATGTCGCGCGCACCCACCAAATCGCCACGCATAGCCAGCCGCACCATGCGACTAAATTCGCGCGGAAAGGCGTTACCAACCACCGAAATGGCACCAACTGCGCCCAGCGTTATCAGCGGAAAGGTGATGCCGTCGTCGCCCGAAATGACCATGAAATGTTTGGGCTTGTTTTTGATGATTTCGTCGATTTGCGAAAATTTGCCCGATGCCTCTTTGATGGCCACGATGTTCGGAAATTCGCGCGCGAGGCGCAACACTGTTTCGGCGGTCATATTCACACCTGTGCGCCCTGGCACATTGTACAAAATGATGGGTGTGGCAGTGGCTTGCGCAATGGCGCGGTAGTGCTGGTAGATGCCCTCTTGCGACGGTTTGTTGTAGTACGGCACCACGCTCAGCACCGCATCGACTTGCGACAAATCGGTGTTTCGCACGGCCTCCACCACAGTGCGCGTGTTGTTGCCGCCGATGCCCATAACGATTGGCAGGCGTTTTTCGTTCTTTTCGATGATGAAACGAGCGATGTCGCGTTTTTCGTCGTCGGTGAGCGTAGGCGTTTCGGCCGTTGTGCCAAAAATCACCAGATAGTCGGCGTGGTTGGCGATTTGGTACTCCACCAGCCGCCCCAACGCCGCATAATCGACGCTGCCGTCCTTTTTGAAAGGCGTAACCAACGCCACGCCCATGCCAGTCAGTTTATTTTGGTTCATAAATTCAAAATTTCAGAATTTCAAATTTCAAATTTCAGATTGCGCTTCGCGCTGTTTCTGTGTTTCTAAGTTTCTCGCGCTTCGCGCTGTTTCTATGTTTCAAAGTTTCAAGTTTTTGGTAGCCGAAACGCCGCAATTATTATTCATTTTTCATTATTTATTGTTTATTTTCTTGACAGTGGCCTCTTTTCCAGTTTCCCCCGAATGGGGGAAAAGCCAAGCGTTTAATTTTGAATTTAGAATTATGAATCGTTTGCGTACCGAAACGCCGCAATCTTCAAATAATTAAAATCACTGCTAACTGCTCACTGCTAACTTCTAACTATTCTTGCTACTTGCTAACTCATATCTTGCGACTGTTTAATCTCTTTCAAATAACGCAAAATGGCGTTCCAGAGGGTTTGTTCGTAGGCTTTGTTTGGTTGGATTTTTACTGCAAAATCTATCAGTCCAAACTTGCTCACATCGCCACCAATGCGGCAGCGAGCGTTGGCGTAGAGTAGCAGATATTGCAGCGGCAGACAGAAGTGCGGTGCCAGATCCACAATCAAATCGTAATTTTTTGTGCAGATGGCGTTGAGCGTTTCTTTGTCGGGTTTGCCCCAAAAACTGATTTGCCCTTTGCCGAGCAGCCGAAAATGGTCGGTTTGCAGCGTTTCGCACTGCTTTTTTGCCACGAAGCCCACCACATCGACCTGTTTGCCGTCGGCGTGGAGCGCACGCACAATGCTGTCGATGGCGGCGTGGTTCTCTTGCAAATCGCTCTCGTAGAGCAGCAGCACACGCTGCACATGCGCATAATCCACAAACTGTTTCTCACGCAAATGGCTCTTGCGTGCACGGTATTTGAAAAGTTGTTCTTTCAACATGTTGAAAATTTCAGATTTCAGAATTTCAGAGTTCAAATTTCAAATTGCGGTATCCACAAAGCCTATAAACGATAAACTCTCACCTATGAACTTTTATACTTTCGCACTTTCACACTTTCACACTAATTTTGTCTATTTTCTATGCTCTATGTTCTATGTTCTATATTCTATAACCTATAACCTATAACCTCTCATCTATAACCTTTCATTGTTCTGCCTCAAAGATTTTTGATTAAATCTAAAAAATCGTTTTTGGTGTATGTGCCGTCTGCTATTTTTTCTTTGAATACCAAACAGTATTTGTAGTTGTTGCCTGCTTTGCTTGCCCATAGGTTGCCGAGTTTTATCTTTTTTTCTGCCTCTAAATGGTCGCCTTTGGTTTCGAGCAAAACGATTTTTCCTTTCTTCGTTTTGATTATAAAATCGGGATAATGGTTGATGAAGCCATTGATACAAAAACCTTTGGCGCGTTCGAGATTGCGCGTCCAAAATTCCACATTTTCGAGATTTGCTACATCGTTGATAACCTCTCGCTCGAAACCATCGAGTTTTCCTTCTTGTTCGTAGAGCGATTTGGGCAAGCCTGTAACGGAATCGGTAAGGACTATTTCGGTAGGCAAGCAATAGATTTCTTCTGTGAAAATCATATCTCTATCGACCATATTGAAAAACTGCTTCTCTTTGTATGCCTCGCTCAACTGTTTGATTTTTGCTTTGATTTTGTCGGCGTACGAGTATTCGTGATTCATCATGTCGGCAAACTGTTCGTCGGAGAATCGCTCTAGCACATGGGTGATGTAGAGTTCTATCTCCTTGTCGGGGATTGGGTACATTTTGCCAATGATAGTTTTCAGGCGGTAAGTGCAATTCTCGATGCGTTTTCCTCTGTTTTTTGGGTCAAGCAAATAGTTCACAATGCTTTCGTGAGCGCGCCCTTCCACTTTCAAATAGGTCGGTTTATAATTGTTGGTTTCGTCCAAATCGACGCGATACATCGATGTTTCGATACTTTCAAAGTTTATTACCGAGTTTTCGCTGCCCAATTTGAAATCGCTCAAAAGTTCGTTGTTCTCGAATATGGCTTTCTGTTGCAGTTCCACAAACAGTTCGTTTGTGAGTGTTTGTGAGTTGTTACTCATAAACTGGGGCAGTTTCAGCGACTTGGCCGATTCGCTGAATATCTCTTTTATCTTGTACTTTTTCACTTGATTATCCAATTCTGTGGGAACGCTGTTGCTCCCATTGTTATCATTTTTTTCTTGCTGCGCCGCTTTGGCTGCTTCGGCTTTTGCCTGTTTCTCTATTTCGTCCACATCGCTATGGCGGGAATCCGAAGGCGTTTCGTTGCCCTTTTGGGGCTGTTCTTGCTGCGCAAAAGAGATTTTTGTTGCATCAATTTCGTCTGGTTCCAAATCTTTCGTTTCCTGCTGATTATCAAACAAATTGCCCAACATTTGTACCGATTTTGTGGGCGTAGTGTCGGCCATTTTTTCGGGTTCTGCCACTTTGTAGTCGTTGTCGCTAAAGCCCGCGCGATTCAGTCCTTTGACAATGTTGTCGAGCGTATCGAGAAATTTGGGCGAAGCCGTCAGCACATAACTCATGTTGAGCATGGCGTTCCGATTGCGGCGCACCCAAGGCATACGCAACACACGCCCCAAAATCTGCTCGACATCGACCGACGAACTTTTGTCGGCCAACGATGCCAAAATGTAGGCAAATGGGCAATCCCAGCCCTCTTTCAGCGCATTTACCGTGATGATGTAACGCACTGCGCAATCAGGTGAAAGCAGATTCTCGCCTTTTATCTCGTTGCGGTTGGCGGTTTTGATGCGGATTTGATCTTCGGGAATTTTCAAATCGATTAGCGTCTGTTTAATCTTGTCGAAAGTGATATTTTCGTCGCCGGTGCGTGGCTGCGCCTGAAACAAAACGATGGGACGAATGTAGTTGCCGCCTTCGGCTTGGGCGGCTTGAGCCTCGCGCTCCAAACGCCGCTGCAACTCCAATGCCGACGCTATCACATCGTTGCGGCTCCGGTGGTTGTAGACGATGACGGGCAACTTTACCATGCTCTCCTTTTTCAGCGCATAGGCATCGGTAAAACTGATGATGTTGCTGTTGCGGCGCGGTGTAGCCGTCAAGTCGAGCACAAAACTCGGATTCAGGTTTTGCAGCATTTCCACACTCAAATCGCTCTCGGCATTGTGGCTTTCGTCCACTACCACTACAGGATTCAAGGCTTGCAGCACGCGCATCAGTTGCAGTTCGGGATCGCCGCTTTCGTCTTTTGCCACCAGCGTTTCGAACGACTGCAAATGACCGTTCTCCTGATACACCTTGCGATCCTCTTTGTTTCGGGCGCGCAAACTGTCGAAACTCATCACCACTATGCACAAGTTTTCTTTAGCCACCGACAGCGAAAATCCTGCCCCCTGCAACGCCTGCTCTTTGCCGAAAATCTCGACACGATTGGCAAAATCGGCATTGATGCGCTGACGGTATGGGTGGTCGGGATTGCGCAGATTGAGCAGCGTCTGCTCCAAAATGGTAATGGACGGCACCAACCACACCACGGCACGGAAACGCCTTGCGTCGAACGCATCGAAAATGGTGCGCAGCGCAGCCGAAGCAATAAATGTTTTGCCGCCGCCGGTAGGCACTTTTATGCAGACATGCGGCGCGTTTTTTACACTGTTTTTGTAGGGCTCCACCGCCTTGCTGGGAAATGGTGTGAGCGGCGTGCGCGGGTGCGTTGTCCAAAACGCATCGAACGCTGCACCACTGTTTTTCTTCTCCTGCACACACTGCATAAAACGATGCAAATCGTCTAATATCTGTTGCTGATAGGGTTTCAGTTCCATAGTTCCAGATCTTAAAATTTACGAATGTCGCGCGGTATTTTTTTGAAAACGATGTTGTTCGTACGCATAAACGCGTCGCTCAGCAGGCAGTTGTCGGCGTAGATGATGTATTGGTCGGCACGCACGGTAATGGTGTTCAAAAATGCCTTGTTTAGCGTGGTTATCTCCTCCCGCTCGTAATAGAAATAGTAGCCTATGTTGTTGTAGTTGCCCAAATGATAGGCGTTTTCCGGGTTTTTGTCCGGGGCGTATGGCGCGCGCGTTTCGCTGTACCAAATATATTCGCGCAGTTTGTCGGTGCCAATCCCTTCGTTCAGGTTTTCGCCGAGGAACAGCGGCGCGCCAAGTTCGTAGAACGAGAACGAACCGCCCGTACCCTCTACGCTTTTGCTGCCTTCGCCGTAGCCGCCGATTACACGCCGCACACGCTCGGCAGTGATGGTCTCGGCATAGTCGCCTAACTCAACGAGAATAAATTTGCGGTGCCCTCCGTCTTGTTTGTTCAGGTTCAATACCGCATGGGCGGTAGTGCCAGAGCCAGCGAAAGAGTCGAGGATTATGCTGTCTTTATCAGAGGCTATTTGCAATATACGCTCAATAGTGCCAACCGGTTTAGGATTTTGAAAAGCATCTTTGGGGAATCCTAAATACTTAACAAACATTTCCGTTCCTCTTTCGCTATTTACATCTTTGAAAGTCCAAGCAGAGATAGGTTTTATCCAATCGTTTTCATCAAAATAATCCATCTCAAAGACACTCCACTGCTTTTTATTAGGCATATATCTTGCATATAAACGGCTTATATTTTCAGCAGCAGTTTTTCTCTCCCAGCGCCAACACCCTTGATTATCAGCATCTTTCATAGGAAAGATTGTAATTAAGTTAGGTATCTCTTCAAGACTTAATGTTTTTGTTTCTTTATCCCAATAGAATGGATAATACATATTTGGGCGGTCTGTTCGCAAATCATTACTGCCTGTTTTGCGCAAATCTATTTCTCTCCATTTTCGACCCTCTTTATCAGTTTTATTATATCGTTTTGTAATGTGTTCTTCAGCCTTAAAGCCCTTTGTTGTTAAGAGCGAGGACTTTCGATATGCTACAATGTACTCATGAGCAGTTGCAATATATTCTTGGTCACTTCTACCTTTAGGATTATTAACATTTGCAATACAAGCCACAAAATTCCCCTTGCCAAATATCTCGTCACAAATAAGGCGGAGGTTGGCAACTTCGTTGTCGTCAATGGAGATAAAAATTGCCCCATCATCGGCAAGAAGTTTTTGTAGTAGTACAAGGCGCGGGTACATCATGCAGAGCCATTTGTCGTGGCGGGTGAGGTCGTCTAATTCCGAGCCAACAACCTGTCCAAGCCAACGGCGGATATGCGGGTCGTTCACATTGTCGTTATACACCCAACCTTCGTTGCCGGTGTTATAAGGAGGATCAATGTAAATACACTTGATTTTTCCCTCGTACTTGGGCAGCAGGGCTTTCAGTGCCTCCAAGTTGTCGCCATGGATAATCATGTTGCCACTGTCAGGCGTGTCACCGAAAGTGTACTTTTTATCAAGCACACGGAATGGCACATCTTGATGGTGTGTAACTACTTTTTCTTTTCCAATCCAGTTGAGCGTTGGCATGTTTTTTTAGAATTTCAGATTTCAAAGTTTCAAGACCCCCTCTAATCCCCCAAGGGGGAGGCTTGCTGCGCTACCGCGCAGCAATTTCATATTTTCATATTTTAAGAGTTTAAGAGTTTCAAGTTTCAAGTTTCAGGTTTTCGGTAGCCGAAACGCTGCAATTATTATTCATTGTTTATTGTTCATTTTGCTCGGACGCACTCGGTGCGTCCCTACATTCACACTTTTACACTTTCACACTAAAAATTCCTCACTCCTAACTCCTAACTCCTCACTCCTCACTCCTCACTTCTAACTTCTAACTTCTCACTTCTAACTTCTAACTTTTCAAGGAATTCCTCTTCGCTTACGATTTTTATGCCTAGTTTTTCGGCTTTTTCGAGTTTGGCGGGGCCCATATTGTCGCCAGCGAGAATGAAACTCGTGGCGCCACTCACCGAGCCGACATTTTTGCCTCCATGCTGTTCGATGATGGCTTTGTACTCGTCGCGCGAGTGGTGGTGAAACACGCCGCTTATCACTATCGAAAGCCCTTGCAATGCGTCCGAAATGGGGGCGGCACTTTCGGCCATCTCCATTTGCAGGCCGTACCCACGCAGCCGCTCCACCAGTTGCTGATGTTCGGGTTTGGCAAAGTAGGCGCGCACGCTTTGGGCAATGCTTTCGCCGATGTCGGGCACGGCCATCAGTTGGTCGAGCGTGGCGGCCGCCAGTGCGTCGATAGAGCGAAACGCCGCCGCCAGTTTTTTTGCCACAGTTTCGCCCACATAGCGTATGCCCAAGGCGAACAGCACGCGTGGGAACGGCACCTGTTTCGATGCTTCGATGCCTGCCCGTATGTTGTGCGCCGATTTCGCGCCAAGGCGTTCCAGCCGCGCCAAATCGGGTGCTTTCAGTGCGTAGATGTCCGCTACATTGTGCAGCAAACCGTTGTCGTAGAGTAGGGCGATGGTCTCTTCGCCCAGTCCGTCGATGTTCATGGCTTTGCGACTGACAAAATGTTCCATTTTGCCTTTGATTTGTGGCGGACAGCCGTCCTCGTTGGGGCAGTAGTGTGCCGCCTCGTTGTCGTCGCGCACCAGCGGCGTGCCGCATTCGGGGCAGATTTTTGCAAAGCCCACTTTGTCGCCAATCATGATGCGTGCACCGCGATCGACACCAGTGATTTTCGGAATTATTTCGCCGCCTTTTTCCACATAAACCATATCGCCGATGTGCAGATCGAGTCCAGCGATGATGTCGGCATTGTGCAGCGAAGCGCGTTTCACCACAGTGCCCGACAGTTGCACAGGGTCGAGGTTAGCCACAGGCGTAATCACCCCCGTGCGCCCCACTTGGTAACTCACCGAGTTGAGGCGCGTGCAAGCGCGTTCGGCTTGGAACTTGTAGGCGATGGCCCAGCGTGGCGATTTGGCGGTGTAGCCCAACGCCTTTTGTTGCCGCAACGCATTGACTTTCAGCACCATACCATCGGTCGCCACAGGCAGATTTTTGCGCTCGGTGTCCCAATAGTCGATGTAGTCCAAAATCTCTTGCAATGAGGTGCATTTTTTCATCGCGTCCGACACTTTGAAGCCCCACGAGGCGGCGTGTTGCAGATTTTCGTAGTGCGTTTGCGCGGGCAACTCCTCGCCGAGCAGATAGTAGAGATAGGCATCGAGTTGTCGGCGTGCCACTTCGGCCGAATTTTGCATTTTCAGCGTACCGCTGGCGGCATTGCGTGGGTTGGCAAAGAGCGGCTCTTCTTGTGCCTCGCGTTCGGCGTTCAGTTTTTCGAACACTGCCCACGGCATCAAAATTTCACCACGAATTTCGAACTCTTTCGGATAGCCCGTGCCGTGCAGGCGCAGCGGAATGGAGCGTATGGTGCGCACATTGGCGGTAACATCGTCGCCGCGCACGCCGTCGCCGCGCGTAACGGCCTGCACCAGTGCGCCATCGCGGTAGATGAGCGAAATCGAAGTGCCGTCGTATTTCAGTTCGCACACCACCTCGAACGGCTCGTTCAGCCCTTTGCGCACACGCTCGTACCATTCGGCCACATCGGCTTCGGAGTAGGTGTTGGCCAGCGACAGCATCGGGTAGCGGTGTTCCACCTGCACAAAAGCGGCGTTCAGGTCGCTACCAACGCGTTGCGTGGGCGAATTTGGGTCGAAAAATTCGGGGTGGGCAGCCTCCAACTGTTGCAGTTCGCGCAGTTTTGCATCGAACTCAAAATCGCTGATAGTCGGGCTGTTCAGCACATAATAGTTGTAGTTGTGCGTGTTCAACTCGCTGCGCAAACGCTCAATCTCTTCTCGTGTGGTCATACGCTCTGAAAGGGTCGGTTTAACCTACAAAGATAGCGTTTTTTTACGAAAAAGCAGTTTTTTGTAGCGAAAATTTGCAGAAAAGAGCAGATTTCCCCCTTAAAAACAAAGAAACTTAGAAACACAGAAACAAAAATTGCTGCCGCAATTTTGAAAAACTAGAAACCAGAAATAAAAATCGCTTCGACAAAAAAAAACTGCCCATTGTGGGAGAGATTTTAGTGGGTTGGGTAGTTTGTGTAAAAAGTGTATCTTTGTAGTTTGAACACAAAAGATGTCCGAGTCGATGGGGACGGTGAAATTCATAGACCTTTTTGCTGGTATTGGAGGCATTCGCAGAGGTTTTGAGGCTGCATTCAACAAGTGTGGCTACCAAACGGAGTGCGTGATGACCTCCGAAATCAAATCTCATGCGCAGAAAGTTTTGGCGGCGAACTATCGCAACGAAGAGATACACGGCGACATCACTCGCATCGATGCCAAAGCGATTCCAGATTTCGATTTTCTTTTGGGCGGATTTCCCTGCCAAGCGTTTTCGTATGCAGGCAAACGGCTGGGATTTCAGGACACGCGCGGCACGTTGTTTTTTGAGGTCGAGCGGATTCTCAAAGAAAAACGCCCCTACGGATTTATTCTCGAAAATGTAGAAGGGCTGGTTACGCACGACCGAGAAGATGCGCGCAAACCCATTGGCAAAACGCTCGAAGTGATTATCGGCAATTTGGAGGCACTCGGCTATCGTGTAACTTGGCGCGTGCTGAACTCTAAAAACTTTGGCGTGGCTCAAGAGCGCAAACGCATATACATTGTTGGCACACACAACGAAAAAATTTCGCTCGACAATTTTGTAATTCAGCACGCCACGCTCGGCGACATTCTCGAAACTGGGCAGCCAACCATCGACACGCCATTCACACAACTTTTGATGGCGCATTTTTCGCCCGAAAAATTGTACGGAAAAAGCATCAAAGACAAACGCGGCGGTGCCGACAACATTCACAGTTGGGACATCGAACTGAAAGGGACGGTAAGCGACGAGCAGAAAAAACTGCTGAATATGATGGCGCACGAACGCCGCAAAAAGAAATGGGCTGCGATGCACGGCATAGCGTGGATGGACGGAATGCCGCTGACCACCGAAATGATAGAAGAGTTTTATCGGAACGACCATTTGGCGGAGATGCTCGACGACCTTGTGACGAAAGGCTATTTGAAAAAAGAGTACCCGAAAAATATAGTAACCGAAAACACCGTTTTTGGCGAGCGCAAAATAAGAGTTCAGGACAAAACCAAGAAAATCGGCTACAACATTGTGGCTGGGAAATTGAGTTTCGAAATAAACAAAATACTTGATCCACAAGGAATTACGCCGACGCTTGTGGCGATGGACATGAAAAAACTTTTCGTTGTCGATGGCGGCGGTGTGCGACCACTGACTTTGCGCGAAGGGTTGCGGTTGTTTGGCTATCCCGACGATTTTCAGTTTCCTGTAACCCAAGCAGAAGGCTTCGATTTGTTGGGCAATACGGTTGTAGTTCCCGTGATTGCCGCCGTCGCCGAGCGCATGGCGCAGGCATATACTCACCACCAAAATGCTGAAAAACAATGATTGCCGCAGAAAAAGTTTACAAAGCACACTATGGGAAAGCACTAATTTTGCCGCGTTGGAACGATATAAAAGAGAAATACAAAGCGAGAGAAAAGTAACGACGATGCAGCGTTTTTGTCTTATTTTACTACTGATAATCAGCGCATTGTGCGGTTGTGAGCGGCTGAAAGAGCCGAGCAATCCCATTGTGTTCGAGGCGTGTGCGGCTATGCCCGAGGGGCGAGCGGCAGCCACGGCGTTTGCGGTGGGCGACAAAGCCTACATTTTGGGCGGGCGCACTTTGAGCAGCGATGCCTGCAAACAGCACCCCGAAGGCTACCCGACGACGGTGTGGCAGTACGACACCACAGCCAATGCGTGGAGCAACCTCGGCGAAGTGCCGTTTGGCGGTCGTGTGCATGCGGCGGCGCAGGTGGTGGGCGACAAAGTTTATGTGGGATTGGGGTTCAGCGGCGGCATCTACAACACAGCAAACTATCGCCGCGACTGGTGGTGCTACACGCCCGCCACGCACAGTTGGCAGCCGTTGGACAGTTTTCCGAACGACTACACCGATGCCTGCGTCATGTATCATCTCGATGGAAAAATCTACGCCTGCCACGGATTTGGCACTTACGGCTATTCGCGCCAGATAGCGCAATACGACATTGCCAACGACAAATGGACGCTCTACGCCGACAACTACAAGCGCGCGCCGTCGGTAATCAGTGCTGTAGGTGCGCAGGTGGGCGACCGCTGTTTTTTGGGCAGCGGCTGGAACGCCGACAAACTGAATGTGCGCCAGTGGTACGAGTTCGACCCTGCGAGCGACAGTTGGCACGAGCGCAAAAAACTGCCAGCAGGGCGCGTACTGTCCGCTATAACGACCAGTCAACAAGGCATCTTTGTGCTGGGTGGGCGGCATTTTGGCGGTTCGCTCACCACGGGAAAACTGTACGACGAAGTGCTCGAATACAACATCGAAAGCGATGAGTGGCTGCTGCGCGGACATCTGCCCGGCGGCGCACGAGAAAATGCCGTGGCATTCACCATCGGCAAAAAACATTTTGTCGGGCTTGGCAACGATGCCGACGAAAAGATTTTGAACGACCTGCACGCATGGCACGATTGAGAGAGATAGCGTTTGCGGCGGCACTTTGCGCTGCCCTGCCCGCCTTGGCGTGGAAACCGTGGCCGCTGCCCATGGATTCGGTCGACCGAGCGCAGGACACCATCGTGTATGGCGCAATGCTCACCGCCGTAACATCGACAGGCGACTATGCGCCGTTTTGGCTGCAAACCAACCGCAATGGCGCTATTTCGTACCGACCGCACAGCGGCAATTTGAGCGCATACATCGGCAAGGAAGCCACACGCCCCAACCGTTGGTGGGACTACGATTTCGGACTCGAACTGGTGGGGCAACTGCATACCAAAGGCGGCATAGGATTTTTGCAGCAGTGCTACGGCCATGTGCGGCTCTATGTGTTCGACATCACCGCTGGCATAAAGCCAGAAACATTTGGAAATCAGGACACTGAACTGTCAAGCGGCGGTTTTCTCTTCTCGCAAAATGCGCACCCGATTCCGCGCATCACCGTCGGTATCGACCGCTGGACGGCGTTTCCGTTTACCTACGGCTATTTGGAGGTGAAAGGCGGCATTACACACGGCTGGTTTGCTGACAACGAGTACATCAAAAACGGCTACCTGCACTACAAATTTGTGGGCGGTCGGCTCGGCGGGCAGTTGCCTGTGAACATCAGTTACGAGTTTCATCACGCGGCGCAATGGGGCGGCACATCGCCCGACTATGGCGATTTGGGCAATTCGTTCAAAGATTGGTTGCACGCCTTTTCGGCAAAAGCGGGCGGCACTATGGCCAACGACCAACTGAATGCGCAAGGCAACCACCTCGGGTCGCAAAATGTGGGACTGGACATCAAGTGGAAAGATTGGAAAATTTCGGCCTACTGGCAAAATCTGTTCGAAGATGGGCCGATAAAACTGATTGGAACCTCGATGAACGCACCCGACGGCGTTTGGGGCGTGGTCGTTTCGCAAAAACGGTGGCCATTTATCGACAAAATCTGCTACGAATTTGTGCAGACCACCGACCAATCGGGGCCATTCCACGATCGCGACGGACTGGTGTTTGGCGGCAGCGACAACTATTTTCAGAACAGCATCTACCGCAATGGCTGGAACTATTTTCGGCGCACCATTGGCACACCGTTCATCACCTCGCCTGTGTATAACGCCGACGGCACCATCTACACGCTCAACAACCGTGTGGTGGCGCACTATTTCGCGCTGAAAGGCGATATTTACGGATTTCGCTATCGTGCTTTGGCGTCGTACGCAAAAAATTATGGCACTTACAGCACAGGCGATGCAACATTTTCGACCAATACTGCATTATTATTAGAGGTAACCAAACTTGTGCCGCAGGCGTGGGATTTGGAATTTTCGCTGTCGCTGGCGGCCGATTTTGGCACGCAGTTTGGCAACGATTTTGGCGTGATGGTGAGCATTGCCAAGCGCGGAATTATCTGGAGTAGCAACAAAAAATCAACAAAATAGACCATGACATTTGTAGAACTGAGCAACAAAATTTTCGACGAAGCAGTTGTCGATTACCACAAAACGGACTGCGTCGATCAGCCGATAGCCAACCCCTATCCGCTGAAAAGCATTGAGTATTATCTCTATCTGAAAAACTGGATCGACACTGTGCAGTGGCACTTGGAGGACATCATTCGCGACCCGCAAATCGACCCTGTGGAGGCGTTGGCACTCAAGCGGCGCATCGACAAATCGAACCAAGACCGCACCGACCTTGTGGAACTTATCGACAGTTATTTTTGGGACAAATATCACGCCGTGAAAACGGCTGCCGATGCCAAAATCAACACCGAGAGTCCTGCGTGGGCCATCGACCGTTTGAGCATTTTGCACCTAAAAATCTACCACATGCAGGCCGAAGTGAGCCGCACCGATGTGAGCGAGGCGCACAAAGCGCAGTGCCAAGCCAAACTGAATGTGCTGTTGGAGCAGAAAACCGACCTTTCGACCGCCATCGACCAACTGTTGACCGATTTCGCGGCTGGCACGAAAAAGATGAAGGTGTACAAACAGATGAAAATGTACAACGACCCCGAACTGAACCCTGTTCTCTACGGGCAGAAATAGATGAAGCGCATTCTCGTCATACGGTTTTCGGCGTTGGGCGATGTGGCGATGGCAGTGCCTGTGGTGCAGGCGTTGGCGCAGCAGCACCCCGATTTGGACATTACCTTTTTGAGCAAACGCATGTGCGCGCCGCTGTTCGCCAAAATGCCGCAGAATGTCCACTTTGTCGGTATCGATCCGCAGGCGTTGCGAAGTTTCGGAAATCTGAAAGCGTTTGTTGTAAACGAACTGAATATCAGGCAGTTCGACTATGTAGCGGACTTGCACAGCGTGTTGCGGTCGTTCTACATCAAGTGGAAAGCGTGGCTGCACGGCGCAAAAATAGCCACCATCGACAAAGGGCACCCCGACAAACGCCGCCTGACGCGCGCGCACTGCAAACGCTTTGTGCCGCTGAAAAATTCGACGGAGCGTTACGCCGATGTGCTGCAACGACTCGGTTTGGCCGTTACGCTCGATTTCACATCGCTGTTTGCCACGAAACCCACCTCGCGCCACTGGGTGGGATTTGCGCCATTTGCACGGCACAAAGGCAAAATTTATCCGACAGAAAAGAGCGAAAAAGTGGTGGAACTGCTATCGCAGCGCGGCTGGACGGTCTATCTGTTTGGCAACGGCGAGCGCGAAAAGACGCTGTTGGAGAGTTGGGCGGCGAAATACCCGAATGTCGTTTGCACGGCTGGAAAATCGACTTTGCAGGACGAATTGGAACTGATGAACGCCTTAGATGTGATGGTTTCGATGGATTCTGCCAATATGCACTTGGCATCGCTCGCCGCCACGCCTGTGGTGAGCGTTTGGGGAGCAACGCACCCATACGCTGGCTTTATGGGTTGGCACCAAAGCATGGACAACGCCGTGCAACTCGACCTGCCGTGCCGCCCCTGCTCGACCTTTGGCAACAAACCGTGCCGCTACGGCGATTATCGCTGCCTTACGGGCATCACACCCGAAATGATTGTTGAAAAAGTGGAGAAAATTGCCCGATGAGCCGCCGTTTGCACTACATATTGACCAGCGGAAAAAATTCCAAATTCAACTATTATCTGCTCAACTACTTGCGGCTGCTTGTGCCGAACTGCCTCTACCGCAATAGGCGCAAGCGACTGCTTCGGACGATAGAGCAACGCCCCGACAAGGCGTATATCAAGCAGCGCATCGACTACTACAACCAACTGACCACGCCCACCAAACTGCCCAACGGCTGCAACCGCCTGTGCGACGAAAAATTAGGGAAGAAAGGCAAAGTCTATTACTTCGACAGCCGCGAAACGACGCGCTATTTTCCGCAGAATTACCGTTGGAACATCTGCCCCGGCGATATCACATACATTCCCGAAATGCCGAGCATTGTGAAGAGCCGTCCGCTGGTGGCTGGCAATCAGAACGGCATTCTGCTGAAGATGGACAAGGTGCGCCATTTTATCTTCGTGAACGACAAGAAAGCGTTTGCCGACAAAAAGGACATGGTGATTTTTCGTGGCAAAGTGAAAGGCAAAGAGTCGCGCCGCCAGTTTATGCGTATGTATTTCGGGAATCCCATGTGCGACTGCGGCGATGTGAGCCGCAACACGCCCGACCCAGTGGCGTGGCAAACCGAAAAACGCACCATTGGCGAACACCTCGACTACAAATTTATCATGGCATTGGAGGGCAACGATGTAGCCAGCAACCTGAAGTGGGTCATGTCGTCCAACTCTATTGCCGTTATGCCCCGCCCCACTTGCGAGACATGGTTTATGGAGGGGACACTGATTCCGAATTACCACTACATCGAGATAAAAGCCGATTTTTCGGACTTGGAGGAGCGGCTGCGCTACTACATAGCCCACCCTGCCGAGGCCGAAGCCATCGTGCAGCACGCCCACGACTATGTCGGCCAGTTCTGCGACAAAGAGCGCGAGCGGCTCATCGCCATCGGCGTACTCGACAAATACTTCAGCATGACCGAACAGCAATGAAAACTGCCGTAATAATAACGCTCAATCCTGCCTACGAAGGGCTGCGCAGTTTTGTAGAGGAACTGCCCCAACGCTTCGAGCGCGAAGGCAGAGTTATCTACGATGCCCGCAATCAGATACGAGCGATTGAGCATAACGATTTGATAATCAACGCTAAACGCTATTGCGTGCCTCGTCCGTTCAATCGGTTGGTGTACTCTTTTCTGCGGCAGCCCAAAGCCGTTCGTGCCTACCAAAATGCGCTGCGTTTGCAGCAGATGGACATTGCCACGCCCACGCCTATCGCCTACATTCTCTGCGGACGGTGGTTGCTCGGCGAGAGTTACCTTGTTACCGTGCAGTCGGCGTTGCCGCGCAACTTTTACGAATTCCGCCACCACCCTTTGCAGGGCTACGAATCGATAGTGCGGCAGTTTGCGCGCTTCACAGCCGACATTCACCAAAAGGGCGTTTTGCACTTAGATTATTCGCCCGGCAATATCCTTTTCGATGTTGATGCCGATGGGAAAGCGCAGTTTCTGTTGGTGGACATCAACCGCATGCGCTTTCAGAAACAGCCGATTGGGCAAAGAGCCGCCTGCAAAAATTTCTGCCGTCTGTGGGGCAATCAGGACTTTTTCGAGTTGTTGGCCGACGAATACGCCACCGCACGCGGCTGGGACAAAGCGACCACTCGCACGCTGATTATACACTATTGGAAACAGTTTTGGAGGCACAGAAAGTGACTGTTATTCAATACATAGCATCTCCATTTTGGGGCGGAGGTGAGCAGTATGTGTACACACTTTCGCAACAACTGATATTGCGTTATCATTACCGCATCGTTTTTATTTGTCAGCCACATTCCAATCCAGAGTTAATTCAACGATTCGCTGCATTAGGGAAAGTATATACACTACACCCTCGCACTAAAAACGCTAAATTTTCACTATTAGAGAGCATTCGTTTAGCACACATTGTTCGTATAGAAAGAGCAACTGTGTTGCATATCCACGACCCCAAGGAGTACTTTCTTGCTATCTATGCCAAACTTTTATGTTTCAAGCGTTTGCGCATTGTAGCAACACGCCACTTGGTTGAACCTGCGAAAACCAAATTGTCTTGGCTGTGGGCATATAAACAAATCGATTATCTGCTGTTGGTGTCTCAATTAGTTGCCGATATTTATTTGAGTTCAAAGCGTGTATATAGAGCCTTCCCACGAACTTTTGTTTTACGAAATAGCATTTCACCTACCGCATCTTCTTCAAAAACAGAAAATTTACGGGAAATTTACCATCTGTCTGACGATACAGTAATTGCGCTATTTCATGGACGGATTTGCCGCGAAAAAGGAATTATCTCATTTTTGCAAGGCTGTAAACATACTATTTCGTTGCTCCCATTAGTCATATTCATTGCGGGCAAAATAGACGACACGGAACAAACTTCCTTCCAAAATCTTTTGCAATGTTACAATGGGAAAATACATTATCTTGGTTTTCGTTCAGACATTGCAACCCTTATCCCACAAATTGATTTTGGACTTGTTCCTTCACTTGTTTCGGAAGCAGGTGGCCCATTATCACTTCTCGATTATATGGCATACGGCAAACCCACAATTGCCTCTGACAATGGCTCGCAACCAGAATACCTGCGCCACGGTATCGATGGTTTTTTGTGTCCTCCTACAAACTATCAAATTTGGCAATCGGCGTTGATTCAACTTACGGAGGACGCTACATTGCGCAAAACGCTCGGAGCGAATGCACGGCTTCATTTTCAAACTAATTTTTCATATACCACTTTTTTAGACACTATCGTTAGCATCTATGAAACAGATTCATGATTGGATATCTTGTAACTTTTTTGCGTTGGGATGTTTGTTGTCAATTTTCCTCTTTTATGGGCTTTGTCTGCTTTTCCCTCCCACCGCTAATATCGCTATTGAATCCGTACCCTATTCTTGGCAGCGTTGGCTGCTTTCGTTAAGCATTTTTAGTATACCCATTATTTTGTACATTCGTACTCCATCTTTTCGACAAGCCAGTTGGTACGAAAAATTATTGTGGTTTAGCATTGCTGCCTTATTGGTTTCGTTGGTTCATAATCCTCGTTGTAGCCTTGATGCGCAGATACTGTTTTTTGTAGGGGCATTTGTTTATGCAATCTACAATAAACCTCTTTTTTTTCAACGCCCGAACTATTGCCACTACATCGTATGGGCATACTTATTGTGGAACGCAGTCAGTCTTATTTGGAGTGGCGACCGTGCGTATGGTTTGCAGTTGCTTAATCGTTTGGCACCACTGTTGGCATATCCCATCTGTTTTTTGTTTTTTCGTTTGACGCATTCTACTTTTACATCTCTTCTTAAGGTTTTTTGGCAAACATGTATATTGGCGTGTGTTATGTCTTTTTGTTGTTCCATCTATCAGATGCTTTGGATGAACCAATCTATTATGGACATTTTTGTTCTGCACAAAGAACTAATTGGGCCATTTTATTGTTGCAACATTCTTTTTAGTTGGAGCGGAGCGCCCCATCCTTCTTACAATATCATTTGGATTCTTGGGGGTATGATTAGTTGTATATACTTAAGAGAGTCGCAAATTATTACGCGTTTCGAATATCTACTTTCTGCCACTTTTTTCTCTATTTTGGTTGTATTGGAACAAAGTCGTATAGGTATTATTGTTATTCTCATTGCAATTATCGTTGGATTTTTCTACCAACTACGCACACACCACAAAGAACTCATCTGTTATTCTATTGCCAGCGTTTTTCTTGCGATTGGTCTATTCGTATTCTGTAATCCAATTATACTCGACTTTATCGAAGATCCTATTCGCATCGATCTACTGAATGTAGCCTGTTCTTATATCAAAGCCAACCCATTACTCGGAAGTGGAATTGGTGGTATGACATCTGCAAACATTAGTAGTGTCGTGACTGATTTTGCTTATTCCGAATTTTATCATTTCTATCCGCACAACCAATTTTTAGGCGATTGGATGCAAAGTGGAGTGATGGGCTTTCTGCTTGTCATTGCCCTTACCATTTGTGTTTTACTTCGCACTATTCAAAAACGGAATTTACTATTACTCTTTTTTGCAATCGGCATTTTCTTACTCATGTGCATAGAAATGCCACTCCGTTTTTTGTCGGGAGTAACACGAATTACCATGTTGGTGTGCCTTTTCTTTAATGCCCCAAGCCTCGATAGAGATTGAGATACTCCTCCATGTGGCGCTGCCACGAGTAGGAAGCGGCATAGCGGAAGGCGGCCTCTAATTGCGCTGGCGTGGCATTTTGAATGGCCGAGGCGATGAGATCCGCCGACTCTTTGGCGGGATAATCGACAAGGAAGAACGACACTTGCTCGCTGCCAATCTCCACAAGACCTGTTTCGCGCGAACAGATGACGGGCTTGCGGAACAACATCGCCTCCAAAACTGGCAGCCCGAAGCCCTCGAATAGCGATGGAAAAACAAACGCTTCGCAATGGCGATAGAGCCACACACGCTCGGCGGGCGATACAATGCCGAGCAGGTGTACATTGCTGATGCCTGTTTCTTCTATCTTGTGGCGAATATATTGTGCATAGTCCGTATCATCTTTGCCGGCTATATAGAGTTGATACTGAGGCAGGTAGCGCATCATGTCAAGCAGCACATGGAAATTCTTCTTTTCTTTGCATTCCCCAATCGTGAATAGGAACGGTTGCTCGGCAGAAACGGCTGCTGGCTGTTGGTCGGGTTGCTGGTCGATGCGCTCGATGCCGTTATAGACTACCTGCACTTCTTTTCCGTGAAGCCGCATGTAGCGCTCTGTCTCGATGGCGGCAAAGC
>CAVKTI010000003.1:0-90567 GCA_963659365.1 Acutalibacteraceae bacterium
AACTCGTTTGAGCAATGCCGAGCGGAGAAAAAATCTTTGCGAAGCAAGAAACAGCGCAAAGCGCGAGAAACTTAGAAACTTAGAAACATAGAAACACTCCAATTATGAAAATCCTTATCGTTGACGACGAGCGCAGCATTCGCAATACGCTGAAAGATATTCTCGAATTTGAAAAATACGAGGTCGAACTGGCCGAAGATGGGCTTATTGCGCTCGAAAAGGTGAAAACCGACACCTACGACGCCATTTTTCTCGACATCAAAATGCCACAAATGGACGGCATCGAGGTGCTCGAAAAGATGCGCAACGACGGCATCGACACGCCCATCGTGATGATTTCGGGGCATGGCAACATCGAAACAGCGGTGGAATGTATCAAAAAAGGCGCATACGATTTCATCGAAAAACCCATCGACCTGAACCATCTGCTGGTGGTGGTGCGCAACGCACTCGACAAAACCAACCTTGTGGCGCAAACCAAACTGCTCAAAAAGAAGGTGAACAAAAAATACACCATGATTGGCGAATCGGCACCGATGCAGCAACTGCGCAACCTCATAGCCAAGGTGGCGCCCACCGACGCGCGCGTGCTGATAACGGGCGACAACGGCACTGGCAAAGAGGTGGTGGCACGACAAATTTACGAGTTGAGCAACCGCGCCAATGCACCGTTTGTGGAGGTGAACTGCGCCGCTATTCCGTCGGAACTGATCGAAAGCGAACTCTTCGGACACGAAAAAGGGGCGTTCACATCGGCCATAAAAACACGCACAGGCAAGTTCGAACAGGCCAACAACGGCACC
Source organism: Acutalibacteraceae bacterium (assembly GCA_963659365.1). Taxonomy (GTDB): domain Bacteria; phylum Bacteroidota; class Bacteroidia; order Bacteroidales; family Paludibacteraceae; genus W0P28-013. The sequence continues at coordinate 804 of CAVKTI010000003.1, forward strand.
ATTTTCCTCGACGAAATTGGCGATATGAGCCTATCGGCACAAGCCAAAGTGCTGCGCTGCCTGCAAGAAAACGCCATTTCGCCCGTCGGGAGCGACAAGTTGGTGCGCATCAATGTGCGTGTTATCGCAGCAACCAACAAGGATTTGCGCCACGAGATTGACGAAGGCCGCTTCCGCGAAGACCTATTTCATCGCCTCAATGTAATTCCGATTCATGTGGCATCGCTCGCCGAACGCACCGACGACATTCCGCTGCTCATCGACCATTTTGCGGCGCAGATATGCGAAGAACAGGGCATTGCGCCCAAGACCTTCGATGCCGACGCTGTGGAGCTGTTGCAGCGGCACACATGGCACGGCAACATACGCGAACTGCGCAATGTGGTCGAGCGGCTCATCATTCTCTCGGGCAAAGGCGTTACCGCCACCGATGTCGAACAATTTGCGTAATGGGCGAATGATTATTCGCCCGAACAACCGACAGCGAACAATTTGCATAGGGGCGAATGATTATTCGCCCGAACCACCGACAGCGAACAATCCGCATAAAAAAACAGGAGGAAAATGGAACTCAAAATCGATAGTTTGGACAGCATCGACCAAGCCGCACAGCAGTTTGTGGCGGCCATGGGCAATCGTAGGCTTTTTGCTTTTTATGGCGAGATGGGCGCTGGCAAAACCACCTTTATCAAAGCCATTTGCGAGGCACTTGGCGTGGTCGATATGGTCAATTCGCCCACATTTTCGATAGTGAACGACTACGCCACCGACAAAGGCGCGCACATCTACCACTTCGATTTCTACCGTCTGAAATCTCCGCACGAAGCCCTCGATTTTGGCATCGAGGAGTATTTTGCCAGCGGTGCAATCTGCTTTATGGAGTGGCCCGAAATGATTGAAACCCTGTTGCCAGACGACACCACAAAAGTGCGCATCGCACTCGATGAGCGCGGTGGCAGAATTGTGCAGTTCTAACGAAAACTGGCTGTTATCTTATCGTCTTGGATTCGGCTTTGAAAGGTTCGCCGCCTACATAGTAGCCACCTTTGGCCAGTTTTATGGTTACTTTGGGCTGGCTTGGTGCAGCCACATCGGCCGAATAGAGCACTTTCGGTTTGTCGTCCGAAATCCACGAAATGTGGATATTGTAGCCGTATGGCACGGCAAATGTACCCAACGAAGCCGCCGAAACAAATGTTGCGGTACTGGTTTGACTCTCCCTTACCGTAATGTGTACATCATCGATGGCGGCTCCCGACTTTTCTTCGATGGTTACCTTGCACTGTTCGCCGAGAACTTTGTTGAAATTTTCTTCGCAACTGACAAACAATGCGGCGCAGCCCACGGCTACAATCACGCCAAAGAGTTTTAAGGTTTTCATGGTATGTTTTTTTGGTTATTTCTGCAAATACTCCGCTGCAAACAACGCAAGCGGTACAAAGGGCAAAGTTAGATATATTTTTTCTCTCTTGCAATAGTTTTCCTCAAAAAAAAGAGCAGTGGGACTATAAGCCGGGTTCTGTTTCGGCGTAAAACGCTGAATATCTGCCATTTATCTCGAACAAATGTCGCCATTTGCCTCTATCAGCCTACCCTCCGACATGGAGCGGAGCCACTCTCGTAGCGTCGGTCTGCTTGGCCTTTCAACCCATGATGCGCCGTAGCCTCCAGTGTCACCACTGGAGCGGTGAGCCCTTACCTCGCCTGTTTCACCCTTGCCCGTAGGCGGTTTTCTTTCTGTAACGCGTGTTGAACCTCGCGGCCCACTTCCCGTTAGGAAGCATGGTTGCCCTGTGTTGCCCGGACTTTCCTCGCTCGGCGTGCGCCAAACGCGGCAGACCGTCCCACTGCTTTTGTTTGCAAAAGTACAAAAAAAGGCGCAAAATCGCTCCGTCGCCACACTTTTTTTGAAATTTTGTTGTACTTTTGTTCGATAAAATTAGTTTTGGCATGGATAAAATCGTCATCTACCAGATTTTCACGCGCCTGTTTGGCAATAGCGGCGCAAATGTTCCCAATGGCACCATCGCACAAAATGGGTGCGCCAAGTTCGGCTCGTTTACGCCGAAAGTGCTGTCCGAAATCAAGAAACTGGGCGCAACGCACATTTGGTACACAGGGCTGATAGAGCACGCCACGCAAACCGACTACACGCCTTTTGGCATTCGTGCCGACCATGCTGGCGTGGTGAAGGGGCGCGCTGGCTCGCCGTATGCGGTGAAGGACTATTACGATGTCGATCCCGATTTGGCCGACGATGTGCCGCACCGCATGGCCGAGTTCGAACAGTTGGTGGCGCGCACGCACAAGGCAGGGCTGAAAATGCTGATGGATTTTGTGCCGAATCATGTGGCGCGACAATACCACAGCGATGTGCGTCCCGAAACCGATTTTGGCCTGCACGACCGCACCGATTGGCATTTTTCGCCGCAAAACAACTTCTACTACTGCCCAAACACGCCCTTTTCGCCGCAGTTCGATGCGCTGGGCTACGCCGAATTTCCTGCCAAAGCCACTGGAAACGACTGTTTTTCGCCATCGCCAAGCCGCAACGATTGGTACGAAACCGTCAAACTCAACTACGGCATCGACTACACTGGCGGCGGTGCGTGCCACTTCGACCCGCTGCCCGACACTTGGCTGAAAATGCGCGATATTCTGCTCTTTTGGGCAAGCAAAGGCATCGACGGTTTCCGCTGCGATATGGCCGAAATGGTGCCTGTCGCTTTTTGGCACTGGGCGATTGCCGAGGTCAAACGACACTACCCATCGCTGATTTTTGTGGCGGAGGTGTACAATCCAGCGCAATACCGCAGTTACATCTACGAGGGTGGTTTCGACTATCTCTACGACAAAGTGGGGCTTTACGACTGCTTGCGCGCTGTGGTTTGTGGCAGTGCTTCGCCGCACGATATTACGCATCAGTGGCAACAAGTGGCTGATATTCAGCAAAATATGCTCTGTTTTCTCGAAAATCACGACGAGCAGCGCATTGCTTCCGACTTTTTTGCTGGCGATGCTGCCAAAGGTCGCCCTGCGATGCTTGTGGCGGCTTGCATGAACGCCAATCCTGTGATGATTTACGCTGGTCAGGAACTTGGCGAGTGCGGCATGGACGCCGAAGGTTTCAGCGGCCGCGATGGGCGCACCACCATTTTCGACTACTGGTCGGTCGGGTCGCTGGCGCGCTGGTACAACGCCGGCAAGTGCAGCACCGCCCAACTCGACATTTCGGCACGAAATTTGCGGGAGTTCTACAAACGACTTCTGAATCTGTGCCACACGGAGCGGGCGTTGTGCGAGGGCGGCTTTTTCGATTTGATGTATGTCAATCCGCAGGTAGAGCGGCAGTATCTGTTTTTGCGCGCGGCAGGTCGTGAAGCGGTTTTGTGCATCGCCAATTTTTCGGAGCAAACGGCATCGGTGCGCATCAATCTGCCGCAGCACGCTTTCGACTATTTTGGGTTGGCGGCGCAGCGTGGCAGCACGGCAGTCGATTTGTTGAGCGGCAGGGCGGAGCAGATCGATTTTGCGCCCGACACTCCCGTAGAAACGGCGGTAGAGGCTTGGAGTGGTAAACTATTGAAAATCAACATTTAACGATGAACAGAAAATTTATCACTACACTAATTATCGGTTTGGTTATGGCGGCAAATGCTTTTGCAGAACAACGGGTTGGCTTGGTTTTGAGCGGCGGCGGCGCACTTGGTTTTGCGCATATTGGCGCAATTCAGGCGTTGGAAGAGGCTGGTTTTCAGCCTTCGGTGGTTTCGGGCACCAGCATGGGATCGCTTGTGGGCGTGCTGTATGCGTATGGCTACAAACCTGCCGAAATTATGCAGGTGGTGAAAGACGAGCGGCTCTACCGCAACTCGACGCTGCTGCGCTTTCATTTCTCGAAAAATCCAGGCATTTACAACCTCGATGCTATCCGCCAACTGCTCAAAAATCTGATTCCCGATAATTCGTTCGACAGCCTGCCGAAGAGTTTTTGCGCCTGCGTGATGAATCTGACCGAAGCCGAGCCAGAGTATATCTGTTCGGGCGATTTGCTGGCCGAATATGTGGTAGCGTCGGCATCGATTCCATCGTTTTTCGAGGCGCAGACCATCAACGGCATTCAGTATATCGACGGCGGTATGTTGAACAATTTTCCAGCGCAGCCCATTCGCGACAAGTGCGATTTTCTGATTGGCATCGATGTGTTGCCGCTCACGCACAAGAAGGCCGAAAAGACCTACGAGGCGATGCTCTACGGCTTGCGCGATGTGCAGCATGTCAATTCGCTGCCCGGCCATGCGCTGTGCGACCTGCTCATCGAGGTGCACGCCATCGACACCTACGGCGAGTTCGACTTCAGGGAGTACGAAGCCATCTACAACATGGGCTACGAAGCCGCCAAAGAGCAGATTGCCAAGCAGTTAGAAACCAAAAAGTAGTTTTCCCAGACTTAAAATTTGCGCCCTTCGAAAAGGCTGAAGCGGTCGCGCCACACCTGCGGAATGGGTGCAGCGGCGTTCTGCCCAAAATCGAAGCCGACCATCACCGAGCGGTATTCGCTGCGAATTTCGCCCTTTTCATCGATAATGCGTTGTGCCAGATCGAAACTTTTGTGTCCGATGTGGCTCACGGCGGTTTGCACGGCTATCGTGTCGGGCAGGAAAATCGGTTTCAAAAAGTCGATTTCGGCGTGTGCCACCACCCACTCTATCTTGTGCGGCGGCAGATATTGCCCATACACCGCATCGAAATAGGTCGTTTTGCCGATGTCGTAAAAGGCAAAATAGGCGTTGTTGTTGATGTGTCCGAGCGCGTCGGCATCGTTGAAGCGCAACTGCACTGGCACGGTGTGGCGAAAGGTAAGATTTTCGGGTATAAGTCGGCTCATAGTCGGTCGTTTTTTTAGCAAAATCAGATAACGAACTGCACCTCTTTGAAAGCGAAAGTTTGCAAAATGCCTTTTTCGTTGCGCAGCACAAGGTGTCCCGTCGGTTCTATGCGGTCGATGGCGGCGCGGAAAGTTTTGCCGTTGGGCAGTCGGAATGGGTGCAGCCCAGTGTGTCGGTAGAGCGCGTTGGCGTAGCGTTGTTGCCATTGGCTGGCTTGCACAATGCTGAATTGGTCGTAATAGTCGAGAATGCGTGTGGTGAGCAGTTGCAGCACCTGCTCGCGGTCGAATGGACGGCCAGCGATTTGCTGCATCGAGATGGGATTTGGTGCGTCGCTCACAAAGGCGGTTTGGTTCACATTCAGTCCGATGCCGACGATGGCTTTGGCCATTTGGTTGCCATTGAGCAGCGTTTCGATGAGAATGCCGCATAGTTTGCAGTCGCCAGCGTAGATGTCGTTTGGCCATTTGATGCGAATCTCTTGCCCGAGCAGTTCGTGCAGCGTGTCGGTGGTGGCGAGTGCAACCAGTTCCGACAGCAGAAACTGCTGTGCCACAGGCACTTTTGTCGGTTCGAGTAGCAGACTGAAGAGCAGATTTTCGCCGCGCGCCGATTCCCAGCGGTTGGTGGCTTGCCCTTTGCCAGCGGTTTGAAAGTCGGCATCGGCCACAAATCCGTGCGTGCAGTGGTCGCAGTTGTCGCGCAACCAGCGGTTGGTCGAATCTATTTCGGAGAAATGTTGTCGCATATTTGTGTGTACCTCAAGTTTCGCAAGTAAAAATTTCTGTTTGTTTTTTCGTTCATTTCTTTTGACGACCAAAAGAAACGAACCAATTTTGCGATTAAGCGAGCGAAAATGAATTTTCGATTTGCCGAGCGTGAGCAAAATCAAGAATTAAAGAAAAGTCGCCGCCCAATGCCGTTCGCATTCCGAAAAGTCTCAATCTTCAAATTTTCAAATAATTAAAATCACCAACAAAAGTTGGATTACATGTTTTCGATGATGTCCAAGAGCCAACTTTCGATTTCGCAGCGCACCTGTCGGCGTGTGTCGAAGTGATTGACGATGACGCAAAAAGTGTATGTTTTTGTGCCTTTTACGATGTAGCCAGCGTACGACTGCACACCGCTCATGCTGCCGCTTTTGGCGTGTACTTCGGCGGTTTTGTTGCTGCGCAGAAACGGTTTTACCGACCCCTCTTGCCCCGCCATCGGAATGGAGTGCAGAAATGTTTGGTAGTTGGGCGAGCGGAACATCAGCAACAGAATTTTGTTCAGAAATTCGGCCGAAAATCCGTCCATAGGCGACAGTCCGCTGCCGTCGTTTATCGAAATACCCTGAAAATCGACACCGCGCGCCTGCCAAAAATGTTTTTCGACGGCGATGGCGTTGTTGTTGGTAGCCGTGGCGTTTGGCTGCGCCGCCAACTGTCGGAAAATGTGTTCGGCGTAGTTGTTGTTGCTCGTGAAATTGGTGATTTTGCACAGTTCCGCCAGCGGCTCGGAGTGGTGCGTGAATAGTGTGGTGCGTGGGCGTGTGCCACTGGGGCGGTCGGTGGGCGCGCCATCGATGGTGATGCCAAAATCGCGCAGTCGTGCGGCAAAATGTTCGGCCACGCAGAGCGGCGGATTGGGGATATCGCCTTTCAGCAGGAATTGACCGCGGTTGGCGGGCACTGCGCCCACAATCCAGCGGCGGTTGTCGTAGGGCATTCCGTACACATAGGCGCTGTCCATCTCGGTGTGGTTCGATTTGGCGTAGTTGTAGAGTTGCAGCCCCTCGATTTGCGGTGTAACATTGAGAATGGTCGGTTGCGTGCCATCGGCTCCCGAGCGCATCAGAATGTTGAGCGTGTTGTCGTAAACCGACAGCCCAAAAACGCCTGCGCCGTAGTAGTTGCCCATATCTTCCCAAACCCATTTTGGCGGCACGGCTTCGACCTCGTAGGCAGAGGCATCGGCCACGATATTGCCCATGATTCGCCGCACGCCCAACGCCTTCATCTGCTGGCACCAGCGGTTCAGGAAGTAACTGTCGTTCACCTGTTTAGAGCCTAAACTCGGGTCGCCGCCTCCGACGATGTAAACATTTCCATTGATAATGCCGTTGGCGAATGTGCCGTCGTAGGCTACGGTCGTGGTAAAGCGAAAGTCGCTGCCCAGCAGTTCCAGCGCCGTGGCGGTAGTCAGCAGTTTGGTGATAGAGGCTGGTGTTGCAACGCGCTCTGGCGTGTATGCGGCAATGGTTTCGCCCGTTTCGGCATCGGCCACCACAAAAGAGATGTTCGCCTGCCGCAGGTGCTGCGACGGTTCGATAGCCGCTGCGTTACCAAACGCAAACAAGCAAATCAGGAAAAATGTGGCGTGGAAGCGCATTGGACAATTGAGAATTGATAATTATTTCTGGTTTCTGATTTCTAGTTTCTGGTTTCTCAAAATTGCTGCCGCAATTTTTGTTTCTAAGTTTCTATGTTTATTTGTTGAATCGTTGAAGCGTTGAACTGTTGAATTGTTGATTTGTGGATTTGATTATTTGGTTATTTGGTGAATCGTCTATGCTCTATTTTCTATAAACGATAACCTCTCATTGTCAATTATCTTGCTACTTGCTACTCATATCTTGTTACTCTTTCAGTATTCAATCACAATGCCGCCGCGGTAGTTGCGTTTGGGCATGGGGTAGTTGAGTATCACATCGTAGTCTTGACCGAGCAGATTGTTGATTTCGAAGGTGGCTTTGAGCCGAATTTTTTTGATGTGCCACGCTCCCGAAAGCGACAAATCGTGCGTGTACCACGGCTGGGTGTAGTTATAGACGATGTTTTCCTGCTGATTGTAGCGCTCGCCCACATAGATAAACGAGTAGTTGAGCGCATAGTCGCGCCACGAGAGCATGGCGATGGCCGAGCCGCTATGCCACGGAATGTAGGGAATTTGATGGCCGTAGTAGGTGTCGGCGGGGTCAGTTACATCGATGGCGCGCTGGTAGGTGTATTGCAGTTTTGCCGTCAGCGACCAATCGTGCGGGAAGCGCAGCGTGGTCTGCATTGTGGCATCGATACCGTGAATTTTTACCAAGCCGAGATTGAGCATTGTCCAACGGAATTGCTGCCCTTTGGGATAGGCGATAATTTTGTCTTTCACACGATTGTAGTAGCCATCGACCGACACGCTAAACTGGCTGAACACACGCTCGGGTTTCGTGTAGTTGTAGGCGATGCCCACATTGTGTTGCACCGCCAATTCGGGATTCAGATAGGCGTTGCCCATGTCGGTGTAGTAGAGGTCGTTGAAGGTGGGATAGCGGTAAGCCTGTTTGTAGAAAGCGTTGAGTTTCAGGTCGATACGCCGAAATGGCTTGTACGACAAAAACAGGCCGGGCGTAACTTTGTGTTTGTTTGGGGCTTCGTCGCGATTGCGCGCCTCCTCGTTCACAAAAGTGCCCAACACGCTCGCTTGCAGGCGCAAATAGTCGTACACATTTACAGCCGTGGCGGCAGCCAGCCAGTGCGTAAAGCGCGATGCGTTCAGATATTCCGACAGTCCATTCCACTGCAAATCGTACGCCAGCGACATATCCCACCAATCGAAAATCATCACTTTGTTGGCCCACGAGAGGTACGCCTCTTGCTGTTTGTAGATGTTATCGACACGAACCAACTTGTCGTCGTTGTTCACATAGCGCGTGTAGTCGAAAGCGTATTTGGCATTGATTTTCACCGACCAGCGACCGAAAAATTCGTCTTGCCACGACGATTGCACGAAAGTGTTTCTGTCCCACAGCCGTTCGCCGCTCCGCCACACATTGTTCACAATCGCACCTGGCACACCGCGCTCGGAGTTGTAGTGGTAGGTCTGCACCTTCCAAAAACCAGTCGATGAGTAGTAATAATTCAGCCCCGCCTCGATGCGCACGGCGTTCACATCGCCATTTTGACGCACAGCGGTGGTGTCGTAGGCCAGTTCGCCTGCTGGCGTTACACGGCGGTAGCGGAACTTATATTTTCCGTTGGAATGCACCACTTCGGCGTTCATGCTCAGACTGAGTTCGTCGGTCAGTTTGGCATCGAACAGCAGCGACGGATTGACCAGCGCAAACGAACCTGCTTTCAGTCCAGCGCGAATGTGTATGTTTTTGCCTTCGTCGAATTTTGGGCGGCGCGAATTGAGATAGACGCTGCCCGCCGAACCGAACTCGCGCGCACTCTGAAAAATGTCGCTTTTCTGCCCATTGTAGAGCGAAATTTCGTCGATATTTTCCAACGAAAATTTGCCCAAATCGACCTGTCCGTTCTGCGCATTTCCCAACTGAATGCCGTTGTAATAGACGCCCATGTGGTTGGTGCCCATCGAACGAATGTTCACCGTTTTTATGCCGCCCACGCCGCCGTAATCCTTTATCTGCACGCCCGAGAAAAAGCGTATCGCATCGGCCACCGACAGGCTGTTGAGTTTTTCCAACTCCTTGCCTTGCAGCGTTTGCGGCAGAATGATCTCCTTGTCTTTGGGCTTGGCGGTGATGGTAACTTCGTCCAAATTGTATTGGCGCGCAATGCTGTCGGCCTGCTCCTGCGTCAAAGTCTGCGCCGAAGCAGCAAGCGAAAAAGCCGCCACACAGACCACCAAAGCCTGCTTGCGTGCGTGTGCGTAAACTATTTTGACCATACTCCGACCAAAAAAGGACTTGCAAAGGTACGAAAATAGTTTGAAAGTACGAAAGTAGGGGCGTGGCATGCCGCGTCCCTACTTTGTGGGTTTGTGGATTGGGTTATTCAACCCCTCCGCTTCGCTCGTCCCCTTGCAAAGGGGACAGGCTCGCCCCCAAGTCTTGCTACTTGCTACTCACATCTTGCGACTAAATCAGCACCATTTTCAAAGCGTCGGTCATGCTGTCGGTGAAGTGGAAGTGGAGGCCTTTGAGGTAGATTTCGTTTATTTCGTCCACATCTTTTTGGTTGTCGCTGCACATCAGAATGTCGGTGATGCCAGCGCGTTTGGCGGCGAGAATTTTCTCTTTGATTCCGCCCACAGGCAGCAGTTTGCCGCGCAGCGTGATTTCGCCTGTCATTGCCAGATTTTTCTTCACTTTGCGCTTGGCAAAAGCCGATGTGAGCGCCGTGAGCATGGTGATGCCCGCCGACGGACCGTCTTTCGGAATGGCACCCTCTGGCACATGGATATGCACGGCGTATTTGTCGAATAGTTCGGCATCGACACCGAGCTCGGCGGCGTGGGCTTTCAGATATTCGAACGCAATGGCGGCCGACTCTTTCATCACATCGCCGAGGTTGCCAGTCAAGGTCAGTTTTGGCGTTTTCGATGGACTCAGACTCACTTCGATGAACAGAATTTCGCCGCCCACCGCCGTCCACGCCAAGCCCGTAACTACTCCGCAAACGCCGTTGCCTTGGTAGGCATCGTGTGTGTAGCGCGGCGCACCGAGATAGGCTTTCAGGTCGTCGATGGCGACTTCGGTGTTGTATGGCGTTTCGGTGGCAATTTTGCAGGCGATTTTGCGCATAATTTTTGCGATAACGCGGTCGAGTTCGCGCACGCCCGACTCGCGGGTGTAGTTATCGACCAAATAGCGCAGCGTCTTTTTCGGAAATTTCACCTGCTTGCGTGCAATGCCGTGCTCTTTCAACTGTTTGGGCACTAGATGTTTGGCGGCAATTTCCACCTTTTCTTCGGCGATGTAGCCGTTCACCTCTATCAGTTCCATGCGGTCGAGCAGCGGGCGCGGCACCGAGGCAAGCGAATTGGCAGTAGCGATAAACAGCACTTTCGATAGGTCGTAGTCGATGTCCAAAAAGTTGTCGTGAAACGCTGCATTCTGCTCTGGATCAAGCACTTCGAGCAGTGCCGACGATGGGTCGCCGTGTGCGTCGTCGGCCAGTTTGTCAATCTCGTCGAGCACAAACACGGGATTCGACGAACCGACTTTTTTCAAACTCTGAATGATGCGTCCGGGCATGGCACCGATGTAGGTGCGGCGGTGTCCGCGAATTTCGGCTTCGTCGTGCATACCGCCGAGCGACACGCGCACATATTTGCGGCCGAGGCTTTCGGCGATGGATTTGCCGAGCGATGTTTTGCCCACGCCCGGAGGCCCGTAGAGGCAGAGAATGGGCGATTTCAGGTCGTTGCGCAGTTTCAACACGGCCAGATGTTCCACAATGCGCTCCTTCACTTTTTCCAGTCCGAAATGGTCGCGATCGAGAATTTGCTGCGCCTTTTTCAGGTCGAAATTATCTTCGGTAAATTCGTTCCACGGCAGTTCGAGTAGCGTTTCTACATAGTTTTGCTGCACGGCAAAATCGGGTGCGTGTTGCGGCATCACCTCCAATTTTTTCAACTCTTTGTTGAAAATTTCGGCCGTTTTTTTGTCCCATTTTTTCGATTTTGCGCGCTTGCGGTAGGTCTCTATCAACTTGTCGGTGGTGTCGTCGCCCAACTCGTTTTTGATGGTTTTCATCTGCTGTTGCAGAAAGTATTCGCGCTGTTGGCGGTCGATGTCCTTCATCACTTTCGACTGAATGGAGGCCGAAACAGTGATTTTTTTGAACTCTTTTTTCAGCAGTTCGAGCAGTTCGGTGGCACGCTGGCGCAGGTCGTCCATCTCGAGCAACCGCTGTTGGTCGAAAATGTCGAGTTGCAGGTTGTTGCACACAAAATTGATGAGCGTTTCGGGCGTGTCGGCGTGTTCCACAGCGAAGAGCATTTCGTTGGGAATGTTCGATTTTTTGACAATTTTTTCGCACAACGCCCTGATGCCGTCGAGGTCGCTACCAAAGGCGGCGTCGGTGCTATCTTGCGCCGTTTCGGGCATCAAATCGACGGTTGCCGTGAGGTAGGGCGTGCGTTGCACCACATCGACAAGGCGCGCGCGGCGGCGACCATGCAGCAGCACCATCGTGGTGTTGTCGGGCAGTTCGATAATGCGCAGCACGCGTGCCACGGTGCCAAATTCAAACAGGTCGTCTTTTTGCGGATTTTCGATGTGATGGTCGCGCTGCATCACGGTGAAGAGTTCTTTTTTCTCTTCATAAACCCGATGCACCAGTTTCAGCGACGATTTGCGCCCTATCGAAACGGGCAGCACCGACATCGGGAACAGCACCATATTGCGCAGCGGCAACACAGGCAGTTCGTCGCCCGAAAGGCAACTCACGGCATTGAGGTCGCCATCTTCGTCGAGGCGAATCACTTCGCGGTGAACGGTCTGCTCATCGGCATCGGCCAGCATATCTTCAAAGGATCTCATTCTGTATTCAGTGTGAAAGTTTATAAAAGTTTATCAAGTCTATAAAGTGAAAAGTCTATAAAGTGAAAAGTTAGTGTCGTTTTTTTTGCTTCTGTCAATTTGTCAGTTTCCCCTAATTTCTAATGAACTCTAACCTTTAATCTCTAATCTCTAACCTTTTTGCGTTGCAGTTCAAATTTCGTACCAAAAGGGTTATGGTCGTATCACTTGCACTTCGGCGTGCGCTCCCAGTTTGATGATGGACGACGGTCGGGCGGCGGCTGCCTCGTCGCGGCGCGTGGTGCAGATGTAATCGACGGCAGTGCGCACTTCGTCGGAAATTTCGGCAAAAGTTCGTGGTGCTGGCTCGCCGCTGATGTTCGCCGAAGTCGATACAATCGGTTTGTGAAACCGCTCGCAAAGGCACTTCGAGAAGCGTTCGTTGGTTACGCGTATGCCCACGCTGCCATCGTCGGCCAGCAGGTTGCGTGCCAAATTTTTTGCGCCCGAATAGATGATTGTCAGCGGTTTGTCGCTCATTTCGATTAAATCGTAGGCCACATCGGGAATTTCGTCCACATAGCCCGACAATTTGGCAGTGCTGTCGATGAGTGTGAGCATGGCTTTGCTGTCGGCGCGCTTTTTCAGTGCAAACACACGCGCCACTGCCTCCTCGTTGGTAGCGTCGCAGCCGATGCCCCAAACGGTGTCGGTGGGGTACAATATCACGCCGCCACGCCGCAAGATGTCCAGCGCATTTCTGATGTCTTCGTCCATCGTGAAAAGTTTTTTCTCTATCTGTTTTTTTTCGTTCATCTCTTTTGACAACCAAAAGAAGCCCCACAATCTTCAAATCTTCAAATCTTCAAATAATTAAATAATCGTTTCGCCGCTTGTAACTAAAAAAAATCGGGAACGCAAAAGTAGCACATTTTTCGCCATTTGCAAAAAAAAGCGTACCTTTGAAACGAAAAAAATGTCAGCAACTATGAGCAACCAGCCAGATTTGAGTTTCGGCAAACTGTGCAACATCAGTTTCGGATTTTTGGGAGTGCAGATAGCCTACGCCTTGCAGAGTGCAAACATCAGTCGCATATTTGCCACGCTGGGCGCAGATCCGCACAGTCTGAGTTATTTTTGGGTGCTTCCGCCGCTCATGGGCATGGTTGTGCAGCCGATTGTGGGGCTGTTGAGCGACAAAACTTGGTGTCGCTTTGGGCGGCGCATTCCCTACTTGCTTGTCGGTGCGCTTACGGCCGTGGCGATTATGCTGTTGCTTCCCAATGCTGGCAGTTTCGGACTGACGGTGGGCGCAGCAATGCTTTTTGGCGTGGTGTCGCTCATGCTGCTCGACACGAGTATCAATATGGCCATGCAGCCGTTCAAAATGATGGTGGGCGACCTTGTGAACGAGAAACAGAAGGGCTTGGCCTACTCCATTCAGAGTTTTCTGTGCAATTTGGGCAATGTGGTCGGGTTTCTGTTCCCATTTTTCTTCACTTGGATTGGCATCAGCAATGTGGCCGCCGAGGGCGTAGTGCCCGATTCGGTCATCTACTCGTTCTACATCGGCGCAGCCATACTGATAGCGTGCGTGCTTTACACGGTTTTCACGGTGCGCGAAATGCCTCCTGCCGAATATGCCAAATATCACGCTGCACCAAAATCGGCACAAAAAAGCGAAAACAATCTGCTGAAACTGATACAAAATGCGCCGAGCGTGTTTTGGACTATCGGTCTGGTACAATTTTTCTGCTGGGCGGCGTTCATGTATATGTGGACCTACACCAACGGTGCCATCGCCGAAACCGTTTGGCACACCGCCGATGTGGCTTCGGAAGGCTACCAAGCCGCTGGCAACTGGGTGGGCGTGTTGTTTGCCGTGCAAGCCGTGGGTGGCATTGTGTGGTCGCTCGCCATTCCGCGCTTCAAAAACTACAAAGTGGCATACATTGTCAGTCTGCTGATTGGCGGCATCGGTTTTGTGGCAGTGCCTTTTGTGGGCAATCAATATCTGCTTTTTGTGCCGTATCTGCTTATCGGTTGCGCATGGGCGGCCATGTTGGCGCTGCCGTTCACCATTCTCACCAACAACATCAAAGGCGACCGCATGGGCACCTATCTCGGTCTGTTCAACTGCACCATCTGCCTGCCGCAGATAGTGGCGGCACTGTGCGGCGGCTCGTTGTTGCGCATTGTAGGCGGCCATCAGGCTTATATGCTTGCCATTGCGGGCATTTGCCTGTTTGCGGGCGCACTCTGCGTGCTGCTTGTGCGAGAGAGGTAGGGGGATTGTTTGGTTTCTAATTTCTAATTTCTGGTTTCAAGTTATCGGTAACCAAAACGCCACAATTATTGTTCATTTTTCTCGGACGCACTGCGTGCGTCCATACTTTTCACTTTCAACTTTATAGACTTTATAAACTTTCAACTAAATTTCGTATCTTTGCAAATTGAATCATTTTTTTCTGATGAAAAAGAGACTTTTGCCGCGCACGCACCGTGTTTCGTTTATGCTGAACGACGAGGAGAAGCGCGTTATCGACCATTATATCGAGAAATATGGCGTGTCGAATGTGTCGAAATTTATGCGCGAGGCCGTGGTGCGCACGGTTTTGAAGCAACTCGACGAGGACAGACCGACGCTGTTTGATTGAAAAAAGTGTACTTTTTTCAATCGGAGTAAAGAGTAAAGACAATTTATTATTTGAAGATTTGAAAATTTGAAAATTGTTTTTTTTTGCCTCACCGACCATCACCAATGTGTTAAACTAATCAACTAAACCGATTAACTTAATACGAAACAATTCAACAAGAACCAAAAAACTGACAAAATATGAGCGTGATTTTATCGATAGTGGCGTGTGTGGCCGCTTGTGCGGCGGGGTTTGTGGTGGCCTATTTTGTGCGTGGCGGCAGTGTGGCAGCGACCGAGGCGCAACTGCGTGCCAAAGCCGACGAGGCAGCCAAATTGACGGCCGAACTGGCGACAGCGCGCGATGCACTGTCCGAAAAATCGGAGGAGTTGGCCAAAGCGCAAGCCAATCTCGAAAATATGCGCACGGCACTCGAAACGCAAAAATCGGAAACACTCGAACTGCAAAAAACACTCACGGCCGAGTTTGAAAACATCGCCAACCGCGTGCTGAAAGAGCGCGCCGCCGAACTCTCCGAATCGAGCAAAAAAGACATCGGCGCACTGCTGAATCCGCTCGGCGAGAAGATCAACGAGTTCAAAAATCAGGTGAAAGAGGCCTACAGCCTCGAGATGCGCGAAAAAATATCGTTGCGCGAACAACTCAAAAATCTGTCGGAACAGACGCGCGTCATCAGCGACGAGGCCAACAATCTGACCAAAGCCCTGAAAGGCGATGTGAAAAAACAGGGCAACTGGGGCGAAGTGATTTTGGAACGCGTGCTCGAGATGTCGGGGCTGCACCGCGGCCGCGAGTATGAGCGCGAAGAGGTGAGCAAAACCACCGAAGGCGCGAATAGTCGCCCCGATGTGGTGGTGCATCTGCCTGATAACAAGCATGTTATCATCGACTCGAAAGTGTCGCTCGTGGCCTACGACCGCTTGACCGCCGCCACCGACAAAGAGACCTACGCCAGCGCCGTGCGCGAACATGTGGCATCGATGAAAAAGCATGTGCAGGAACTCGCCGACAAAAACTACCCGAACCTGCTCGGCGTGAATGCGCCCGATTTTGTGCTGATGTTTGTGCCAATCGAAGCGATGTTTTCGGTGGCTGTCGAAGCCGACCAAAGTCTGTTTGCCTACGCTTGGGAGCGCAAAATCGTCATCGTGAGCCCAACAACGCTGCTCGCCACGCTGCGCACCATCGCCAGCATTTGGCAGCAAGAAAATCAGACCAAAAATTCGCTGGAAATAGCGCGATTGAGCGGCGCATTGTACGACAAACTGGTCGGCTTTATCGACGATTTTCAGAAAGTGAAACGCAGCCTCGACGCTGCCGACAGGGCTTATGCCGACGCTTTTGGCAAGTTGAGCGACGGCAAAGGCAATATGCTCTCGACCGCCACGCGCATCAAAGAACTCGGTGCCAAAGCGAACAAAGAACTGCCATCGGAATTGCTAAAAACTGAATGAAAATGAAGCGTTTTGTCGTGATATTGTTGTGTGCGTGTGCGCTACTGCCGCTGGTGTGTGCGCAAAATGCGCCAGCGCGTGTGCCTGCCGCACCTTATCCCATCGATGTGGCGCAACCCAACGGCGACACACTCACAATCCGTTTGGTCGGCGACGAATGGAAACACTGGACAAAAACATGCGATGGCTTTGTAGTTTGCCAAAATGAACGCGGATTTTATTGCTATGCAAAACTGAACTGCAAAGGCGAGATTGTTGCAAGCCGCCGTGTGGCGCACAATGCCGAAAAACGCAAACAGTACGAATTACGCTATTTGGAACGAATGAAACGGAACAAACAACTCTATAGACCATGAACAAACCGTTGAGAAATTTGATTTTTGTATCTGCTGCGACACTTTTTTCGTCAGCACTTTGGGCTGTGCCTGCCGACCCACGACCGCACACCATTTTGCAGCCCGATGGCACAGAACTGACCATCTGCCTTCATGGCGATGAGTTTGCCAACTACACCACCACCGACGACGGATTTTTGATTGCCGCCAACGAACAAGGTGTGTACGAATACGCCACTATTGCTTCAGACGACAAGGGTATTCGCACACTCGGTGTGAAAGCCAATCCCGCCAACCGACGCACCATAGCCGAGCAGCAGTTGGTAGAAAAATGCCGACCGCTGGCCAAAGAAAAAATGCTGCAAAAACTCGCCAAACAGCAGAATATCAGCGCAAAAGCCGTTGGGACAAGATTCCTTCCGCCCAAAATTTTGGTCATCATGGTCAATTACAGCGATGTTGCCTTCTCGGCCGAAAACACAAAGGCGGCTGTCGATAGTATGTTCAATAGCGATGCGTACCACTACGGCGGAGCGGTGGGCTCGGTGCGGCAGTTCTTTTCCGACCAGTCGAACACCGCCTACCAACCACGGTTCACTGTGGTGGGACCATATACGCTGCCCAACAATCAGGCTTACTATGGTGCCGATTCGGGGTCAAAACAAGATGCTCGCGTGGGCGATTTGGTAATGGACGCATGCAAATTAGCATCCAACGATGTCGATTTTTCGGACTATGACTCGAACAACGATAAGTTTGTCGATGGCGTGTATGTGCTTTATGCGGGGCGCGGACAAGCCGATGGTGGCGGTGTCAACACTATTTGGCCAAAAAACTGGAATATGGCATCAACACTCATTTTGGGCTATGCCGAAAATGCTTCGCAATATGTCAGCGGAACAACTGTTACTTACCCCACTTACAATGGTGTGCGTGTGAACGAATATGTTGTGAGTCAGGAGTTGCGCAGCGGCAATGTGCGTGCAGGCATTGGTACTGCGTGCCACGAATTTAGCCATGTGTTGGGCTTACCCGATTATTACGACACAGAGTATGGTACCAATTACAAAAACAATGCCACTCCAGGCAAGTGGTCGCTGATGGATCAAGGATCGTACAACAACGATGGCAAAACGCCGCCCAATTATTCGGCGCACGACAAATTCTATTTCGGTTGGGCAACACCAACTATCATGGATACGCCGAGTTTTGTTACCATTCCTGCCGATGGTGCTACTTATCGTGCCGTAACCACAGGCTCCCTATCGGCCACATCGTCGGACGAGGTCTTTTACTTCGAAAACCGCCAACAGACAGGCTGGGACGCACACCTGCCTGGACACGGACTGCTGGTAACGAAAGTTACCTACGACCAAGATGTTTGGGACTACAATGAACCCAATAACGGCACGCCGATGCTATACGACATTCAGGAAGCCGATGGCAAATCGACAGGTGGGGACAGTGGAGACACTTATCCTGGCACGAAGAAAGTTACAACCTATACGCCTATCGACAATTACGATTTGAGCGACATTACAGAAAGTGCCGACGGTGTGATTACATTCAATTTTATGGGCGGCCCGACCTGCGACTACCGCTGCACCGAGTTTATACGCGAACACTGCACGCTGATCGATTCTACCGAATGCATGTTGAGCGGTGAAACCTATACCGCCACATTGGAGGCTGAATTGGGCTACGAACTCGTGGCCGATGAAGACCATTTTATTATAACAATGGGCGAAGACTATTTGGAAGCAGGCACAGGCTATACATTTGTCGATGGTGTGCTGACCATTCCAAATGTTACGGCAAATTTGACAATATACGCCAGTGGAACTAAAAAAGTCATTCCGGGACAGGTTGTTTTGCGCTACAACGATCTTGAAGGCGTGGTTATCACGAGTGGTATCAGCACAAATCAATACATCGACGCTACGCAAACGCTTACGGTAACACTCACGGCTGCCGAATGTTACGAAACACTCTCGGAAGACAATCTGATGCTCGAAATCAAAGTAGGCGACACCGAACTGACCGATGTTTACGCCATCGAAAACGGCGTACTTACCATTTCCATTGCACCTGCGCAACTGACCGACGATGTGTCGATAATTGTCTATGCCGAAGATAAACCGTCCGTTACTTTCGATGGTGAAAATTGCACCTCGTCGAACACCGCTGCTTGTGTCGATAGCGGCACAGCATTTGTTACGACCATCGTGCCTGCCAATGGTTATGTGGTAACTGCCGACAACATTTTGGTAACCATGGGATCTGACGATGCCGATTTCACATTCGAAAACAATGTGCTGACTGTAAACGATGTAACAGTGGCGCTATACATAGTGGTGGAAGCAACCAAAATCATTCCTAACCAAACCATCGCCGAATTTATCGAAGCCGAAGGCGGTGAATGTTACCTGACTGGTGTTGTTTCGGGTATTGTAAACACCACCTATGGAAATTTCGACCTAACCGATGCTTCGGGTTCGATATATGTGTATGGCTTGCTGACCGCTGAATTGGAAACCAAGAAATTTGCTTCGCTTGGGGTTGGAGAGAAAGATACACTGACCGTACTTGCCAAAACATATCAAGTGCATAAAGGAACGAAAGAGGTTGTCGATGCGGTTTATGTGAGCCACAAAAAATATGTACCATCGCCCACTGAAATTGCTGCAACACAGCAGGGAATGCAAGTGTGTGCTGTTTCAGCAGCCGCAGGTTTGCAGTTGGTCGGTCTGCCCGATGCGGCGCAGATTCGGATTTTCGATGCGGTGGGGCGGCTGTTGATCGACGAAAAAGCGACCGCCAACGAACAGACCTATGCGCTGCGTTCGGGACTGTACCTGATTCAAGTATCGGCGCAGGGACAAACAACTTTTTTGAAAGCAATACGATAAGGGAACGCTTATGGACGCGCTGTTGAAAGAGTGCTACAGACAGGCTGTTGCCGAGTTGCGCGAGGCCTACACGCCTACCGACTGGCGTGCGTTGCGCAACGCTGTGGCGGCGGCATTGCGCAGCGGCCAACTTGCGCCCGAACGGCTCGAACGCAGTCTGCAAACCGCACTTTTGGCGCACCGCGAAATCTCGCTCGGTCATCACGGTATCAGTGCGGTGGTGCTCTATGCGCTGGTGCAGTGCGGCGCTACAACCATCGACCAGATAGAGCAGCAACAGGGCAAATCGGTGGCGACCATTGTGCATGGATTGCAAAAAGCATATAGTCTGTACGAGCGCAATGTGGCCATCGAAACAGAGAATTTCCGCAAACTGCTCATCTCGTTTGCCGAAGATGTGCGCGTCATCATGATAATGATTGTGGAACGGCTCGCCACCATGCGCCACCTCGACCGCTATGCGCCCGACGAACAGCAGAAAATCGCCCGCGAAGTGTCGTATCTCTACGCTCCGTTGGCGCACCGCATGGGCTTGTACGCCATCAAAACCGAACTCGAAGACCTGTCGCTCAAATACACTTCGTACGACATCTACAAGGATATTGCCCACAAACTGAACGAGACCAAACGCTCGCGCGACGCCTACATCGAGCGATTTATCGAGCCAGTGCGCCACGAACTCGAAGCGCAAGGCCTGATTTTCAGCATCAAAGGGCGCACCAAGTCGATTCACAGCATTTGGAACAAAATGCGCAAACAGCAGGTGCCGTTCGAAAAAGTGTACGACCTATTTGCCATTCGCATCATAATCGATTGCCCCGAAGAGCGCGAAAAAGCGGCTTGCTGGCAGGCGTTCTCGGTGGTAACAAACATGTATTCGTACAACACCAACCGCCTGCGCGACTGGATTTCGGCACCGAAACCCAACGGCTACGAAAGTCTGCATGTTACCGTGATGGGTCCCGAAGGCAAGTGGGTAGAGGTGCAAATTCGTACCAAGCGCATGGACGAAGTGGCCGAAAAAGGCGTGGCGGCGCACTGGAAATACAAAGGCATAAAAAGCGATTCGGCCAAGATGGACGAGTGGCTCAAAAACCTGCGCGAAGTGCTCGAAAGTTCGTCCGATGCCACCGATAGCGAGGTCATCAACGAGTTCAAAATGCAACTCTACGACGACGATGTGTTCGTTTTCACGCCCAAAGGCGACCTGCACAACCTGCCCAAAGGCGCAACGGTACTCGATTTTGCCTTCTCGATTCACACTAGCATTGGGGCGCACTGCATGGGCGCAGTGGTGAACAACAGGCATGTTTCGTTCAAATATGTGCTGCAAAACGGCGACCAGATTTCGGTGCTGACATCGCCCAACCAAACGCCAAAATTGGAGTGGCTCAACCATGTGGTAACATCGAAAGCGCGCGCCAAAATCAAGCAGTGTGTCAAGGAAATTGAGCATAAAGAGGCCGACGACGGGCGCGAAATTCTGCAACGGCGCTTCAAAAACTGGAAAATCGATGTAGCGGACGGCGACATCACACGCCTATCGAAAAAGATGGGCTACAAAACGCTCACCGATTTCTATGTGGCGGTGCATAATGGCAAAGTGAATGTGCTGACCCTGCGCGACCGCCTGACCGAACCCGACGAAGCCGCCGAAACGGTGTCCCACTCGGCCGAAGGCTTTGTGGCCGAAACCGAACTGCAACGCATCTCGTCGCAAGGCGATGCGCTCATCATCGACCGCAACCTGAAAAATGTCGATTACACGCTGGCCAAATGCTGCAATCCCATCTATGGCGACGACATTTTTGGCTTTGTAACCATCAACAACGGCATCAAAATTCACCGCAAAAACTGCCCCAATGCGCCGCAGATGATCGAAAAATTCGGCTACCGCATTGTGAATGCACGCTGGAGCGGCGACAAAAACGCCAGCGGCGAATACCCGATCACGCTGCGCATCATCGGCCACGACGACATCGGCATTGTAACCAACATCACCTCGGTCATCACCAAAGAAAACAGCGTGAATATGCGCTCCATCTCGGTCGATTCGCACGACGGACTCTTCGAAGGCAACATCACTGTGCTAGTCAAAGAGGTCGGACAACTCGAACAACTCATTCGCAAAATCCGCACCATCAAAGGCGTAAAACAGGTTTATCGCAGTTGAGTCGCAAGAAAGTGAGAAGTGAGCAGTTAGAAGTGAGCAGTGGTGCGGCAAAGCCGCAAATTCAGATTTCAGATTGAAAAATTATTTGAAAATTGCGGCGGTGTTGGGCGCAAAATTTCATAATTCTAAATTCAAAATTCTTAATTAAACGGAAGGCTTTTCCCCCCTTCGGGGGAAACGGGAAAGGGGGCTATGACCAAGAAAATTTGAAAATTTGATTTTTGCCTCACAGACCTTCACTAATGCGTTAAACTAATCAACTTTTCAACGACTAATCAACCAATCAACTAAATTTGAAATTCTGAAATTTGAAATTCTGAAATTTGAAATTCTATTATGAACGCAATCCTAATAAACATTGGCGATGAATTACTAATCGGGCAGGTGGTGAATACCAACGCCGCTTGGATGGCTGCCGAACTCGAGCAGCACGACATACATGTGTCGCACATCATAACCATAGCCGACGATTCGGCCGACATCGAACGCACGCTGTCTGACAACGAAAATGCCGATGTGGTGCTGATTACAGGCGGTCTTGGCCCCACGAAAGACGATATTACGAAAGAGGCTCTTTGCCGCCATTTTGGTGCGAAACTGGTGCTCGACCAGCCGTCGTACGACAATGTGCGCGACTATTTTGCCACGCGTGGACTGCCATTTTCCGACATCAACAAGATGCAGGGTATGGTGCCCGACTGCTGCGAAGCGTTGCTCAACCGTGTTGGCACGGCGCCGGGAATGTGGTTCGAACACGATGGGCGCGTGCTGGTGTCGTTGCCGGGCGTACCACACGAAATGCGCTGGCTGATGACAACCTATGTGCTGCCGCGCCTCTCACAACGCATGGGACGCGAAGCCATCTTGCATAAAACCGTCCTGACAGTCGGCATTGGCGAATCGTTTTTGGCCGAAAAAATTGCTGCTTGGGAAGATGTGTTGCCACAAAATTTCCGCTTGGCCTACCTGCCCGACGCTGGCAAAGTGCGCTTACGCTTGTCGGCACACGGCGCAAACCACGCCGATTTGCAGGCGCAGATGGACGACGAAATCGAAAAACTTGTCGCGCTCATTCCCGAATATATCTACGGCTACAACGACGAAACGCTGGCATCGGCGGTAGGGCGCGCACTGCTGCAACGCGGCGCAACGCTTGCCACGGCCGAAAGTTGCACGGGCGGCACACTGGCACACCGCATTACCGAGGTGGCTGGCGCATCGCAATACTATGTCGGCGGCGTGGTTAGTTATTCTAACGAACTGAAAATGAATCTGTTAGGCGTAAAAAGTGAAACTCTCGACCAGTTTGGTGCGGTGAGCGAACAGACTGCTTGCGCCATGGCACAAGGTTGCCGCAACCGCCTACACGCCGATTACGCCGTGGCGACCACAGGCATTGCTGGCCCTACTGGCGGCAGCGACGAAAAACCGCTTGGCACGGTGTGGATTGCCGTGGCAACGCCCGAAAAGGTAGAGGCGCACCGCTATGTTTTTGCCACCACACGCGCCCAACACCAAGAACGCACTGCCAATCAAGCCCTTGCCGACCTGCTCGGCGCACTACGCTGACGCTCAATCGTCGATATACTTGAAATTGCCCTTGCGGTCGAATACCAGTTCGAGCGAAGTGTTGAGTTTCACCTCGTATTTGCGGTGTTCGTAACTGATTTTCACGACGAATTGCTGCGCAAAATGCTGCGTTACATACGCTGTGATGGCGGCTGGAACAATGGCTACCGGCACACTGTCGCGCATACAATCGACCTCCGTCCATTCGCCATCGCCGTCGAATTCAATCTCGTAATTGTTGAGAAATTGAACCGTGTACGAGTGGTCGAGCGTCGATGGATCTTCGATGATGTATGCAATTTCGCAATTTGCAAAATGCTGATTTACAAACTGTTGCGCTGTGGCTGGCAGTTGCTCGAAGGTGATGACGCGCTCTGGCTTTTCGCACGCCACAAACCCAATGGCGACGGCCAAAAGTAGCGATAGAGAGGCAATTTTTGTTTTCATAGTCGTTCGCAGTTATAAATTAGGGTGTATCTCTGTCTGCAAAAATAGAGTTTTTTTTTTGCAAAAACAAAATTTTTCGACCATTTTTGTGATTGATGGCTGCGTTTTGCGTAATTTTTGCTATCTTTGTACGAAGAAAAATTTGTTGCCGATGATGAAAAAGAACCTATTCCTATTGCCGCTTGTAGTGCTGCTTTGTGCGTGTCGTGGCGGTGGCAGCATGTTGCCCAATCCGAGCGGCGCAGCGGGCGAACTATTGGTGGTGGCCGACGAGCGCGACTGGCGCACGCCTGGCGGCAAAGCCCTGTTCGACCTGCTCACATCTGATGTGCCGTGCCTGCCGCAAGCCGAGCCGATGTTCACCGTTTCGCGCGTCGAATATAGCGGCTTCGACCGTCTGTTGCGGCCTGCGCGCAATATCGTTTTGGTCGAAATCGACTCGACACGCTACACGCGAGCCGCCATCAAGTTGGAGCGCAACCGCTGGGCGCGGGCGCAGTCGGTAGCGGTGATTACGGCGGACAATGCCGAAAATTTTGCAAAAATCGTCGAAAAGCGCGGCGCTGTGCTGCTCGATTTTTTCGTGCGCACCGAGCGTGAACGCCAAATCGACTTTTTGAAACAGAACTTGAACCAGACGGCACTGAAAAAGGCGTACGACAAATTTGGCATAAAAATAGCCGTGCCAACAAGTTTGAACAAATACAACGAAAGCGACGATTTTCTCTGGATGTCGAACGGCAGCGGCACGGCGCGCCAAGATGTGGTCATCTACAGTTACCCCTACACCAGCAAATCGCAACTGACGCGCGACGCACTCATTGCCAAACGCGACTCGATTTTGTGTGCGCACATTCCCGGCTCGTTCGAAGGGTCGTGTATGGGAACTGCCACCGCCTACGAACCGCCTATTTTCAGCGAAATTTGGGTGGACGATGCCTATTGCGCCGAACTGCGCGGACTGTGGGAGATGAAAAACGGCGAAACGATGGGCGGCCCCTTTGTGAGCCACACGCGCCTCGATGAACTGCACAACCGCCTGATAACGGTGGAAGGTTTTGTGTTCGCTCCGGGCAAAGAGAAACGCAATGTCATGCGCCAAACCGAAGCGATGGTCTATTCCGTGCGTATGCCGCAAGATGTGGAAGCCATTGTGGTTACGCCGAAAAAGTGAGAAGTGAGTAGTGAGAAGTGAGTAGTGAATTTGAGTGAGGAGTGATGCGGCGAAGCCGCAAATACAGAACTTTGATTAAGACGATGACGAATACAAATTATTTGAAGATTTGAAAATTGAAAATTGTTTTGCCGCACAGATTTTTACTAATGCGTTAAACTTATCAACTGATCAACCAATCAACTCATCAACCCAATCTGAACTCTGAAATTTGAAATTCTGAAATTCTGAAATCTAAAATATGGATACACTAAAAATTGGCATTACGCAGGGCGACATCAACGGCATTGGCTACGAGGTGATACTGAAATCGCTGACCGATGCGGCGATGCTCGACATCTGCACGCCCATCATCTACGGCTCGTCGAAGGCGATGGGCTACTACAAAAAAGTGCTTGACCTCGACCGCTTGAGCGTGAACATCGTAAAATCGGGTGGCGAGGCCGCTCCGCACCGCATCAATGTGGTGAATTGCAGTTCCGAAGAGTTGAAAATAGAGATGGGACAAGCCACGCCCGAGAGCGGACAGTACGCTTTTGCTGCGCTCGACCAAGCCACCAACGACCTGCAAAATGGACTCATCGACGCATTAGTTACCGCACCGATAAACAAAAGTGTGATGCCGCAAGACCGCTTCCCATACGCTGGTCACACCGAATATCTCGAAGCAAAAGCCAATCAGAAAGGGCTGATGCTGCTGATGCGTGGTGCGCTGCGTGTGGCGCTGGTTACCAACCATGTGGCACTGAAGGATGTGGTGGAAAATATCACCGAAGAGCGTATTTTGACCAAACTGCACATACTCAACACCGCTTTGCGGCGCGATTTTGGTATTCGCAAACCACGGATAGCCGTGCTTGCACTCAATCCGCACGCTGGCGATGACGGTCTGTTTGGCCGTGAAGAGGCCGAAATTATAGCGCCTGCGCTGAAACAGGCCAACGACCGTGGCATTTTGTGTTTCGGGCCGTATGCCGCCGACGGATTTTGGGGCGCAAGCACACTCGACAGATTTGATGCTATTTTGGCCATGTACCACGACCAAGGATTGGCACCGTTCAAAGCCCTCTGCATGAGCGAAGGCGTGAACTACACGGCTGGGTTGCCCTTTGTGCGCACCTCGCCTGACCATGGTACCGCCTACGAGATTGTCGGCAAAAACCAAGCCGATGCCCAATCGATGCGACAAGCCATCTACACGGCGGTGGATATTGTGAAAAACCGCGCGTTGGACGACGAAATTTCGGCAAATCCGCTGAAAGTGGAAGAAATACCGACCAACGACCGCAAAAAAATGCCGCGAAACGATGGCGATTCAAAATAATTGTTGTACCTTTGCAGCGTCATAGGCAAAGTAAAGATGAATCGCTCGACAGCAAATATCTGGTGGTGGCAACCGTTCTGTTGAAGGAGGGGCGCGCCGCTTTGTCGTAGCATTCTGAAGTTGAGCCGTGGGAAACCCTCCTGCGGCCTTCTTTTTGCTAATTTAGAATTTTGAATTTAGAATTATGAATTTTTGCGCCCCCAAGCGGCGTAATCTTCAAATTTTCAAATAATAGAATAACTAACACATTGATTTTATGAAAGTTACAAAAAAAATTGTTCTTGAGGAACACGACATGCCAACGCAATGGTACAACATTGTGGCGGATATGAAAACGAAGCCGCTGCCGATGCTTAATCCGCAGACCAAAAAGCCTGTAACGGCCAACGAGATGGAGCGGCTGTTTGCCAAAGGGCTGGTGGAACAGGAGTTTTCGCAGGAGCGTTATATCGACATTCCCGACGAGGTGCGCGACCTTTATCGCATCTACCGTCCCACGCCGTTGGTGCGCGCATCGGGCTTGGAAAAGGCACTCGACACGCCCGCCAAAATCTATTTCAAAAACGAAAGCGTGAGCCCTGTCGGTTCGCACAAACTCAATTCGGCCATTCCGCAAGCCTATTACAACAAAATTCAGGGCATCAAACACATGACCACCGAAACGGGCGCAGGGCAGTGGGGGTCGGCGTTGAGCATCGCTTGCCGCCATTTTGGTTTGGATTTGAAAGTATTTATGGTGAAGGTGAGTTATGAGCAGAAACCTTACCGCAAGTCGGTGATGCGCACATACGGTGCTACGGTTGTGCCGTCGCCGAGCGACACCACCGAAGTTGGTCGCCTATTGCGCCAGCAGTTCCCTGGCACTTCGGGCAGTCTGGGAATGGCCATCAGCGAGGCGGTCGAAGTGGCTGTAAATCAGCCTGATACGCGCTACGGACTAGGCAGCGTGCTGAATCATGTGATTTTGCACCAGACGATAATCGGCGAGGAGGCCAAACGGCAGATGGAGATTGCAGGCGACTATCCCGATGTGGTGATTGGCTGTTTTGGCGGCGGTTCCAATTTTTGCGGCATCTCGTTCCCATTTTTGCGCGACAATTTAGTGTCTGGCAAAACCACGCGCTTTGTGGCGGCCGAACCAGCCTCGTGTCCCAAACTGACGCGCGGTCGCTTTGCCTACGACTTTGGCGACACCGAAGGTTTCACGCCGCTCATTCCGATGTTCACGCTCGGGCACGATTTCGAGCCAGCGTCGATTCACGCAGGCGGTTTGCGCTACCACGGCGCAGGGGCGATTGTGAGCCAACTGATGAAAGACGGCTTGATTGAGGCAGAAGATGTGCGCCAACTCGATTCGTTCAAGGCGGGCGTGTTGTTCTCGCAAGTCGAAGGCATCATTCCGGCGCCAGAATCGACCCACGCCATTGCGGTGGCCATCAAAGAGGCGTTGAAAGCCAAAGAGGAGGGGCGCGAAAAGGTGATTTTGTTCAATCTGTCGGGGCATGGGCTCATCGACATGGCATCGTACGACCGCTATCTGTCGGGCGAACTGACCAACTACGATGTATCGGACGCAGACATCGACAAATCGACCGAAAAATTGGCAGGAATTTTGTAGAAATTTCAGAATTTCAAATTAAATGGGGTTATTAACGACCCAAATAACAAAATCCACAAATGAACAAAGTAGGGACGTGGCATGCCGCGTCCCTACTTTCACACTTTCACACTCTTCTTGCTACTTGCTACTCACATCTTGCTACTATTTATTTCACCATCAGTCGGCAGGTTTGGTCGAAGCCGTTGCCTGCGATTTTCACGATGTAAGCACCTGCTTGCACATTGCCGAGGTCGATGTCGATGGTTTGCTGCGTGCTGACGCTACCAATGTGGCGTGCGTAAACTTGTTGGCCATTGGCGGCATAGACGCGCACATTCACGGCGTTGTCGTTTTGCGTGAAGAAGAGTTGGAACGCGCCGTCGCTCGGGTTGGGGTAGAGCATGATGGCTTCGGGCAGCCCTTCGAGATGTTTTACATCGACAGTTTTAATCACATATTGCAGTCCTGCATACGCATCGATTTTACCATAGCCCCATGTGTTGTTCGGCAGCGAACTACCTGTATTTGAGTCGGCGATAGAAGTTTGTGCAAAGACACTTTTAATCTGCTCGGGCGTGAGTTGTGGGTTGGCTTGTAGCCATGTGGCCACCACGCCTGTAACAAATGGCGTAGCCATCGAAGTGCCGCTCTCGTAGCCCCAATAGTATTCAACACCGTTCACTTTGGCTGTTTGCGGATTGAGAGCATTCTTTTTAACTTTCGATGTGTTTGGCAGCGACGACATCACCACATCGCCTGGCGCAGTGATTTCGGGCTTCAAGCGTCCATCGGCCGTAGGACCCATGCTCGAGAATGGGGCGATAGGGCCAACTTTGGTGCCAGCACTGTAATACTCTTTTTCGCCCAAATAGTCGTAGGTATCGACTTTCGAGGTCCATGCGCCCACGCTGATGATGCCGTTGGCCGTGCCGCCAATTTCGCCCACCGAGTGGTGGTTTTGGCCGTTTTCCCAGCCGAGAACGCCCGAGTAGCCATTGGTCCACGCACGCACTGTCCCAGCGGTTTGCGCCGTTATTTTTATGCCAAATTTGTAGTCGTCTTCGGGTAGGAAATAGTCATCGCTCTCGTTGAGGCTAAAACCGTAGGTGGCGTTG
Source organism: Acutalibacteraceae bacterium (assembly GCA_963659365.1). Lineage (GTDB taxonomy): Bacteria > Bacteroidota > Bacteroidia > Bacteroidales > Paludibacteraceae > W0P28-013. The sequence goes on from CAVKTI010000003.1 coordinate 29,693, forward strand.
CCGCGCTGGTTTTGCGATTCGGGACTCTTTTCGGTGTAAACTACAAGACCGCCAGCACCGTAGGAACTGAAATTTTTCTCTTCCTTTTCGGCAGTTTCGTCGGTTTTCATCTCAGTGCCCGACCATTTTATCTCATCGCTGTCGTAGTCGGCAAAAACGGCTTGCACGGTGTATTTTTGGTCGTTGTCGCCCCAAATATCCACCGCGCCATACATGCCTCCAGCAAAAGCAATATCGATAGTGCTCAAGTTGAGGAAAAACACGGTCGATTCGCCTGCTTTCAACTCTTTTTCGATGTAGAGTTTGTCCTCGCCTTCGTTGCCAGCCGCACCGCACACAATGCGCCCTGCGCCCACCATCGCATCGAGTGTGCGGTCGAAAGTGGAGGTGCCATCGTGCGGGCCAAAATGCGTGCCAAGACTCAAATTTACCACGGCAGGTTTGCCCACCTCGGTGGCGTAGTCGAACACATATTTCACGCCGTCGGCAATGTCGGTATCGCCCGAACCCATGCTCACCATCACGATGTCGGCCTCTTTGGCCACGCCGTGGTAGTCGTTGCTGCTGTAACTGCCCGCCGCAATGCCCGTAACATGTGTAGCGTGCCCAGTTTCATCATTGGTGTCGTCGTATTTTGCCGTTTCAATTTCTGCTTGCGTGGTGTATTCCTTTTTCGTTCTATAACTGCTCGCTCTGCCTGAATTTGCTTGCCGCAACACGCGTTTCACACGCAGTTCCGATGTGTTGTTGGCGTTGTAAAAATTGATGTGGTTGTAGTGAAAACCACCATCGACCACGCCGACCACCACGCCCGCACCCAAAAACGGCTGCGAAAGGCCTGTGCCAGCCTGCACCTTGTCCACATTGGCAGCGGGGCGCGCCTTGTCCATCTTTTTCTGTATGGGTTTGGCAATCTCTACCCGTTTGATGTTTTCGTCTTGCGACAACGCTTCGAGTTTTTCTACAGGAATTTGCGCCGTTACAAAATCGCCAAAATCGCTGTTTATCAGCACACCATACGCTTCGAGCAGCGATTTATCGGCGGCATCGCTGTAGAAATGCACAAATGCCGAAACATACTCCTGCTCGTTTTCAGCCACTTTCAGCACAAAATTTTTACGCAGTTTTGCGCGTTGTTCGGGCGTTGTCGCCTCTTTTTGCGCCGTGAGAAACAGGCGTGAGTAGTTCGACAACTTCGACTCTTGTGCCAATGCCACCAAAGCCACGCACAAGAACGCTACGATGAAATTCGTTTTCTTCATGTTTTTCATTTTTTTGGTTAGTATTCGATTTTTGGTTAATCAGCGTGTTTCATTGCCGATTTTCCCTTTCCCAAGAAATCGGTCTTGCGCCGCAAAATTAACTTGTTTTCCCCACTTGACAACGCCTCGCACACGCAAAAACCGACTTTTAACTCAAAAATAACATACGCTAACATTTGTTATGGAATTGGTGCGCGGCCTCCAAAAGTCTATTTTGCGCCTTTTTGTCTTTTTTTTGAGATTTTTATCGTTTTGTAAACATTCGTTTAGTGCGCGAATGCCTGCTTTTTCGGGCGTTTGCAACTGTTTTGCCCATATCTACGCTGATTTGCAGCGGTAGTTGCAACAAACAGACGCCAGCGAACAGACATCAAGAGCAAAAAAGTTGCATGCTAAATCGCAGATAATGAGCGGTTTAGTAATTTTTCTTGCGATTTTTTCTCCGCTATTGTGCCAACAAAAGAAAAGCACTATCTTGCGGCACAAATTTTAATGTAATCGTCTAAAAATCAATAAGTTAAACAATGTTATCATTATGAAAAAATCTAAAATTCTTTTTGTGGGCGTTACAATCGCCTTATTTTTGGGCAGTTGCCAAAAGCATGAGCCGATTTACGATGCCTCCTCAACGGAACTGTTGGCGCTCTCCTACACCGATTTGCAGAACTGAAGAATACATGTAAAAACCGTTTTGCGTGGGCTATAGGAGCGTCGTATCATATACGCATTCGGCAAAAAAAACTCAATGATGCCGCAGGAAGTTCTACGCTTGGGTGTGTGCCATGGGCCACAATAACACTTTCAGATCCTGATGAAAGAACCTATCTGCACGAACTGGGGCATACATTGGGGCTGATTCACGAACAGCAGCGATATGACAGAGATAAATATGTTACCATCTATTGGAAAAAAATTAAAGTTGGGAATAGATCTCAATATTACAAAAATGGAAAAAACATTGGGTTATGCTATGGCGAGTTTGACTATAACTCAATTATGCTATATCCGTCTCTTAAATCAGATAAAGGAGGATATGAAATGTTAAAAAAGAATGGAGAGATAATTTATAGAAATACCACACTGTCTGAAAAAGACAAAAAAGCAATAAAAGAGATATACAAGTAGGTATTATGAAAAAACTACTGTTAGTATTCGTTGTAAGTGTTTTGCTGGTGTCGTGCGTATCAAAAGAGGGAGAAGGATTGTACTTTTTTGACAACAGAAGCCACGACACAGTACATGTGGTAGCGTGTACGAAAATGCAGCAAGAACCATTAGACACCACGCTTGCCGTCCCGCCTGATGTTATTGCTACTATATCAGAAGGCATGGCTGTTCGTACCCATTTTACACCATCGTATCTTTGTTGGTTGCGCGTGTATAGCACATCGTGGCAGTTGCTTTACGAACAAAACCCTATTGATGAAAACTCTTGGAGTACATACCCCAGATATGATAAGGGCTATGGGTTTACACTCAATATATTTGTTTTTACCGACAGTCTGATACAGCGATAAATTACTATGAAAAAACTACTGTTTGCATTTGCCGCAAGTGCTTTGCTGGCGTCGTGTCAAATCGAGCCCCCTGTTTCGGAATTATTTTTCTTGCTCGACAATCGTTCTTCATACGATATTGAGGTTATACTCAAACCTGATAAAGATACCTATTTAGTTAATTTTCCTGATAAGACATTTTTGGCACAAATATCACAAAATAGTTTGGGAACAATCTGTCGTGTTTTGGTAGAAGGCGGATATTTCAATCCATTGGAGTATATCGATACTATTCGTCTTTACAGTATCTCAAAAAATGCCGAAAAGGTGTTGGTTTATGAACAGAACGAACCGATTTCCCCAACCCATTGGGAAATAGAACATCCCCAAGAATACAGGTCAAAAAGTACACTGATTTTTACCGACGACATGATACAGCGATAAACAATGATGAAAAAAGTCTTTTTTATTTGTGTGTGTTGTTGCCTGTTTATTTCGTGCAGGCTCATACAGGTCGATTATACTTCGTCTGGGACTCATTTGTTGGATAACAGATCGTCGTACGATGTGGTTGTGGTTTTTCATCATAGGGCAAGGGAAGTAGCGGACACTTCGAAACTAATACGAGTGGGAACATTGGATACAATCTACCACATTCATACAGACCCATCTCATCATACGCCATGGATGCTCAAGTATATGAAAATTTTTCAGTGCGTTAGAGATACAGAAATGGTGCTCCTTTACGAACAAAATCCTATCAACGAAAGCCTTTGGATTGTAGAACCACAATATAAAATTGAGAGGGGAGATTACGGACACACGCTAAATACATTTGTGTTTACTGATAGTCTGATACAGCGTTAAACGCTTTTGCATGTAAGGGCGCACCATTCTGTCGCTGTTGCTGTTTTGCAAAAAAATACCTACTTTTGCAGGTTAAAACACGATGTTTTGTAAAACGCGAGCGACTATGAAAAAATTCAACGAATACAACCATTTCGACCTGTCCGAAATCAACAAGGAGATGCTGGCACAATGGGAGGCGCAGGGGCTTTTCCACCGCAGCATCGACGAACGCGAGGGTTGCCCCACATTCATCTTCTACGAAGGACCGCCATCAGCCAATGGCATGCCGGGCATTCACCATGTGATGGCGCGCACCATCAAAGACACTTTTTGCCGCTACAAAACGATGCGCGGTTTCCAAGTGCGCCGCAAAGCGGGCTGGGACACACACGGTCTGCCCGTGGAACTTGGCGTGGAAAAGATGCTCGGCATCACCAAAGAGGATATCGGCAAAAAAATCAGTGTGGACGAATACAACGCCGCCTGCCGCCGCGAAGTGATGAAATACACCAAAGAGTGGACGGCACTCACCCAGAAAATGGGCTATTGGGTCGATTTGGACAATCCGTACATTACCTACGACAACAAATACATCGAAACGCTTTGGTGGCTGCTTCAGCAACTCTACAACAAGGGGCTGCTCTACAAAGGCTACACCATTCAGCCCTATTCGCCAGCCGCTGGCACAGGCCTCTCGAGCCACGAACTGAACCAACCGGGCTGCTACCGCGATGTGAAAGATACGACCTGCACGGCGCAGTTCAAAATCAAAAATTGCGCACTAAAAATCGATAGCAATCTGCCGCTCTACGCCCTTGCGTGGACCACTACGCCGTGGACACTGCCCTCGAACACCGCCCTGTGCGTGGGACCAAATATCGACTATGTGGCGGTTTCAGGCGAAAATCCTTACACAAAGCGGGCGGCGGTATATCTGCTGGCCGAAGCGCGTTTGGCGGCCTATGCCAAGGAGTTTGGCGAACACCCCGAAGTGCTGTGGCGCGGCAAAGGCACCGATTTGGTCGGTATCGCGTACGAACAACTCATTCCGTGGGCGAATCCAGGCGAGGGCGCATTCCGCTTCATCACGGGCGACTATGTTACCACCGACGACGGCACAGGCATTGTGCATATTGCGCCCACATTTGGCGCCGACGACGCTTTTGTGGCCAAAAAAACGGGCGTGCCAGCCTTGACTTTCACCACCAAAAACGGCGAAACGCGCCCCATGGTCGATATGACAGGCAAATTCTTCTTGCTGGACGATTTGGATGCCGATTTCGTGAAACGACAGATAAATGTCGATTTGTACAAAGAGTTTGCGGGTCGATTTGTGAAAAATGCCTACGACCCCAACCTCACCGACAAGGACGAAACGCTCGACATTGCGCTCTGCCTAATGCTGAAACAGCAGGGATTGGCGTTCCGTATCGAGAAACATCTGCACAACTATCCACACTGTTGGCGCACCGACAAACCAGTGATTTACTATCCGCTCGACAGTTGGTTCGTCAAAACTACCGCCGTGAAAGACGAGATGATTGCGCTGAATGCGACCATCAACTGGAAGCCCGAATCGACTGGCTCGGGGCGTTTTGGCAAGTGGCTCGAAAACTTGAACGACTGGAACCTCTCGCGCTCGCGCTACTGGGGCACACCGCTGCCCATTTGGCGCACCGACGACGGTCGCGAAGAGATATGTATTGGCTCGATAGAAGAACTATTCGCAGAAATTGACAAGTCGATTGCGGCGGGATTTATGCACGAAAATCCGTGGCCAAATTTCCGCGTAGGCGATTACAGCAAAGCCAATTACGACCCGAAAAATATCGACTTGCACCGCCCCTACATCGACAGCGTGGTGCTGGTGTCGCCGTCGGGCAAGCCCATGCGCCGCGAACCCGACCTGATAGATGTTTGGTTCGACAGCGGCTCAATGCCCTACGCACAAATTCACTATCCGTTCGAACAGACCCCCAACCCCCAAGGGGGCTTTAAGGAGGCAGATTTTGAAAAAAACAACAAATTGGAGGGGTCTATGTTCCCTGCCGATTTCATCTCCGAAGGGGTCGATCAGACGCGCGGCTGGTTCTTTACCCTCCACGCCATCGCCACAATGGTGTTCCACTCGGTGGCGTTCAAAAATGTGATTTCAAACGGCTTGGTGCTCGACAAAAACGGCAACAAAATGTCGAAACGCCTTGGCAATGCCGTCGATCCCTTCTCGACAATCGAAAAATATGGCTCCGACCCGCTGCGCTGGTATATGATGACCAATTCGTCGCCGTGGGACAACCTGAAATTCGATGCTGAGGGTGTGGAAGAGGTGCGCCGCAAATTCTTCGGCACGCTCTACAACACCTACTCGTTTTTTGCGCTCTATGCCAATGTCGATGGCTTCACAGGCGACGAAAAGGCGGTGCCGCTGGCGGAGCGTCCCGAAATCGATCGCTGGATTCTATCGCTGCTCAACACGCTGACCAACGAGGTTACAGCGCACTACGAAAACTACGAACCGACACGCGCTGGACGCGCCATCAGCGATTTTGTGCAAGAAAATCTGTCGAACTGGTATGTGCGCCTCAACCGCAAGCGTTTTTGGGGCGGCACTATGGACGCCGACAAACTGGCGGCCTACCAAACGCTCTACGAATGTCTGGTTACGGTGAGCCAACTGATGGCACCGATTGCGCCGTTCTATGCCGACCGCCTCTACCGCGACCTGACAGGCAACGACAGCGTGCATCTGTCGCTATTCCCCACGGCGCAGCCCGACCGCGAAGACAAACATCTCGAGGCGTGTATGCGTTTGGCGCAGCAAGCCACATCGATGATTCTTGCACTGCGCAAAAAAGCGAACAAAAAAGTGCGCCAGCCGCTGCAAAAAGCCGTTATTCCTGTGGTCGATGCCACTGCCAAAGAGGAACTGCTCTATGTGGCCGATTTGGTCAAAACCGAAGTCAATGTGAAAGAGTTGCAGGTGGTGCTGGCCGACGAGTCGGACATTCGCCTTGTGAAGCGCGTGAAACCCAATTTCAAAACGCTGGGCAAACGCTACGGCAAACAGATGAAAGAGATTGCCGCCGCCATTGGTGCGCTGGCGCAAGAGCAGATTGCCGCCCTCGAACGCGTGGGCAGTCTAGCACTGCCGCTGCCCAGTGGCGATGTGCTGCTTGAACTGGCCGATGTAGAGATTGCTACCGAAGATATGCCCGGCTGGCTCGTGGCCAACGAAGGCGCGCTCACCGTGGCACTCGACATCGAGGTGTCGGACGAACTGCAGCAAGAGGGACTGGCGCGCGAACTGGTGAACCGTATCCAAAATCTGCGCAAAGCCAACGGCTACGAAATTACCGACAAAATAACCGTTCAGGTCGAACATTGCCCCGAAATGGACGATGCGGTGGCGAATTTCAGCGACTACATCGCCTCGCAAGTGCTGGCTACATCGCTCACGCTCGCCGACCATCTCGACCACCCAACCGAACTCGATTTCGAAGAGTTTGTGGTGAAAATCGACCTGCAAAAAGTGTAAAACGCTATGAAAAAACTGCTCTATTTTCTTCTCGCGACGCTGCTCTTGGCTGGCTGTGCCAATCCGCGCGCCATCGACAGCAGCCAACTCGAAGGTCGCTACAGTGTCGATTTGCAGTCGTTTGTGCGCAGTGCGTTCGACGATTCCGACGACACCGACCTAATCGGACGCAGTGCTATTTCGCTGATAACCAACGCGTTGGAACTCAATGTCAATTTCTACGGAAATGGCAAAGGGGTGCTCGAAGTGGACGGCTGGGGCATCGGTTTTGTGGAAAAATATCTCAATTCCGACCTCGACAAAGTGAACGAGTTTGCCTACCGCATCGACAATGATTCGGTACTGATGGTGAAAAACCAAGAACACGATTTCGAGCGCGTGGGCGTGCTGCGCAAACTGGCCGACAACTACGACTATCTGCAACTTGTCGATGACGACGGCTATACCATCAACCTGATAAAAACTGCCGACAGTGAAAAGTGATTTTGACGATATTCGCCCCTACAACGCCGACGAATTGTCGGCTGCATTTGCACGCGTGTCGGCCGACCAACGCTTTCGGAGCGCATTGGCAACGGTCATTCCAGAAGCACAAATCGACACGCTATTAGCAAAAATTGGACAGACAACATCGGCTACCGAATTCCAAAAAGTGTTTGTGAAACCGCTGCTCAGCCAGTTGATAGCCAGCCGCACCGACGGCCTCACCTACGACGGCCTCGAGCAGTCCGACACGCCATCGCTCTTTGTGTCGAACCACCGCGACATCGTCATCGACCCCGCTTTTCTCGACTATACGCAGTTTCTCGCAGGCAACGATTCGGTCGAAATCGGCATTGGCGACAATCTGCTCTCGCTGCCGTGGGTGCGCGAGGCGGTGCGTATCAACAAATGTTTCGTGGTGCGGCGTGGACTGCCACGCGGCGAACAGGTGGCGGCACTCAAACAGTTGTCGGCCTATATTCGCTACGCCATCTGCCACAAACGCACCAGCGTGTGGATAGCGCAACGCGAAGGGCGCGCCAAGGACAGCAACGACCGCACGCAAGAGAGCATTCTCAAAATGTTTTCGCTCAGCGGCAATGGAACATTCATCGACAATCTGAAGGCACTGAACATTCGCCCTGTGAGCATTTCGTACGAGTTCGATCCGTGCGACTATCTGAAAGCCAAGGAGTTGCAACAACGCCGCGACGATGCCGCATTTGCCAAATCGGCACAAGACGACATCGACAGCATGCGCATGGGAATCACGGGGCGCAAAGGACGCGTGCATTACGCCTACACGCCCATCATCAACGCCGAACTCGATGCGCTGGCGACGGCTACAACCGACCGCAAAGAGCAGGTGGCGGCGGTGGCGGCACTCATCGACCACCGCATACATTTCAACTATGTGATTTACCCGATAAACCGCGTGGCTTACGACCTGCTGACTGGCGAAAATCGGTTTGCAAACGCCTATTCCGATGCCGAAAAAGCCGTTGCAACCGCCTATCTCGATGGGCAGTTGGCAAAAATCGACTTGCCCAACAGGGACGAAGCATTTTTGCGGACAAAACTGCTCGAAATGTACGCCAATCCGCTGAAAAATTGGCTCGCAGCGCATAATCTTTAACCGCTTTTGTGAAAATTTCGGCGCAAAATATCTTCACGGCCTTCAAATGGCTGATTTTGGTGTCGGCCTACGCATTTTTGGCCTACAAATTGGTCGTGTTCGATGGCTATGCCGATTTGGCGGCGCATTTTGCGCAGGCTGGTGCGGCGCAATACCTCTTTTTGCTGACTGTTTTTCTGCTTTTGCCGCTCAATCTGGCACTCGAAGCCGCCAAGTGGCGCTGCTTGCTGTCGGGGTTGCAGCCTGTGTCGTTTCGCTTTGCGCTGAAATCGGTTCTTGTCGGGCAGACGGGCGCATTTTTCACGCCAAATCGTTTGGGCGATTTTCCAACGCGTGCGCTGCTGTTGCGCAGCGAAAATGTTGTCCCTGCGGTGGCTTTGGGCTGCGTGGGCAGTGCGGCACAAACGGCAGCCATCACGCTTTTTGGCGCAGTGGCGGCGGCGTTTTATGTGGTGTTGGCGCAACCCGATTTTGTATTGTCGGCGTCGCGTGTGTCGCTCTGGCTATTTGTGGCGGTGGTGGCGGCAGTAGTTGCTTTTGCGGCGATTTCGCTGGCGTGTTACGGTCGTTTTGCGGCGCGTTTGCAGCGGTGCAGCAACCGTTGGGCGCACCTGCTCGGCGACGGCTTGGCGCACCTCTCGTTGCGCAATGTGTGGGCGGTGTTTGCGCTGTCGGCGGCGCGGTTTGCGGTCTTTTCTACGCAACTCTACGCCATGTTGCTCTTTATGGATGTCGCTATTGTGCCGCTGGAGGCGTTGGTGGCGATTCCTACCGTCTATCTTTTGGTAACTTACACGCCATCGTTCGCCTTTAGCGAAGCGGTTGTGCGCGGTTCATACGCCATTTTGGTGCTGTCGGCGTTCTCTTCCAACGAGGCGGGAATGGCGTTTGCAAGTGTGCTGCTTTGGGCGGTCAATTACTGCCTACCGATGTTGGTCGGCTCGTTCCTTTTTCGGCGCAATAAGGCCTGAATGCTCCACACCAAACCGCACGCCACGGCCAAACTCACTGCACCCAGCCACCAAGTTGCGCCTGTGCCAATGGCATCGATGTCGAAAGGCAAATCGGCTTTGAACAGAACAACGGTGAGCGCATTGTTTACGAAATGCGCCACTACACTCGGCCAAATCGAGCCTGTCAGCCAAAACAGATAACCCAACGCCGCACCGAGCAGCATACGCGGCACAAATCCGTAGAATTGCAGATGCACTGCGCTGAAAATGGCGGCCGTGAGCCAAATGGCGGCGTGGGCGTTCATCGCTTGTGCCAGCGTTTTTTGCAGCGCACCCCGAAAAAAGAGTTCTTCGGCAATGGCAGGCGCAACCGCCATCGCCAACAGATTGACTGCCAAATCGCCGAAATGGTCAGTTTGGAGCAGTTGCTCCGTCAGTGCGCCTGTGGCGGCCTCCATCTGGCGCATCCACTGCTCGATGCCGCTCATAAAGTGTGGCAGCGCAAGCATATCGTTCAGCCATTTGGTGAGATTGACGGCTGGCAGTGCGCACGGCATCAATGCAATGATTATCAGCCACATACGCCAATCGTTGCACAGCGGAGCGTGCGTTTTTTCGTTGTAAATATGGCAAAAAAGTAGGGCAGGCAGCCCAAATGTCAGCACGGTTTGCAGCAAAAGCAGCCAGCGTTGTGCGTTGGTGCTTACTGCGCCGCACCACAGTTGAACGCAGCCGCTGACAAACAGCCCGACCAGCGCAAAAAACGCCAGCCACGCCACTCTGACGGTTACAGACGATAATCTTTCGGTCAAAACAGCGGCAGTTTATTCGGGCAAACGGGCAATGACGGTCTCGTTGCCGCGCGTTTTTTCGCCAAGACTGACAAAAATTTCGGAGCCTTCGGGCAGAAACAGATCCACGCGCGAACCAAATTTGATGAATCCCAAATGTTCGTTCACATGGCACGCGTGATTGGGCGCGCAGTAGGTAACGATGCGCCGTGCCAATGCGCCAGCAATTTGCCGCACCAGCACTCGTTGCTTCGATTCCGTTTCGATAAGCACCGACGAACGCTCGTTTTCGCTGCTCGATTTGGGCAGATAAGCCGCCATGTGTCGGCCGCTGTGGTGCTTCACATAGGTTACCATGCCGTCGATGGGCACCCAGTTGGCATGCACGCTAAACACCGACATAAAAATCGACACTTGTATGCGCCGCTCGCCGCCGAAACATTCGTACTCTTCGGTCGGTTCAATCACCACCACGCGCCCATCGGCAGGTGCCACTACCAAATTGGCATCTTCGACAAACACCTCGCGGCTCGGATTGCGAAAAAAGTACGAAAAAAACGAAAATACCAGCACCGAAAGCACCAAATTGATGACAAATAGCGGCTCGGTAGGCGACTGAAAATAAGAAACAATGTTCAGCGCTACCAGCAACAGCAGCAGCGTGAGCAGAATGGCGTAGCCCTCTTTGTGTATTTTCAGACGGCGAAAGCGAATGCGTTTTCCTTTTGTTCTCATGGCCGATTACAGAAACATTAAGTAGATATAGATGATTGGCCCAGCCAGCAGCAGACTGTCGAAACGGTCGAGAATGCCGCCGTGTCCGGGAATGATATTGCCAGAATCTTTTTTGCCAACAGCGCGTTTGAGCAGACTCTCCATCAGGTCGCCGAGCGTGCCAAACACCACCACCAAACCTGCGAATACCAACCATTTCCAAAGATTAAAACCCACTTCGTGCGCAAAATGGAAGTAGTTGAGCAGAAATCCAGCAAGCAGCGCAAACGCCGCTCCGCCCACGAATCCTTCCCACGATTTGTGTGGCGAAATGTGTTTCAGCAAGTGGTGCCGACCGATGGCACTGCCCACGAGATAGGCAAAAGTGTCGTTTGTCCAGATGATGATGAAAATGGCCAACAGCAGCAGCGGATGCCAGTCGTTGTGCCAGCCGAGAATGCCGTAGAGCGTTGCAAATGGCAGTGCCACAAACACTTGTCCAAGCACAAAATAGGCCAAATTGTGGAGCGGACGCTCGCGGTGGCGAAACAGTTCCGACACCAGCACACCGACAACCATCAGCACATACGGCGCAAAAAAGACAAGCGCATTTTGTGGCTGTTTGCATTCGAGTGCCTTGCAAAGGTCTTCGGAAAATGCGTAGAAAAATGCGCCCACTTGCAGCAGCAGATTTGCCGCAATGGCCACCGCACTTCGCACCTCGATGCGGCGGTAGGCGTGCGTGATGTGGTGAAACTCCTTCAGTCCGAGCGACGAAACGATGATGCCCAAGCCCAAGAAAGTCCACTCACTAACAAGGATTGCAGCGATAAGCACCGCCACCAAAATCGCCCCCGAAATGGTGCGTGTCAGAATTTTTTTGAATGCCATTATTGAATTTCAGATTTCAGAATTTCAAATTTCAGATTGCGCTTCGCGCAGGTTTTGGGTTTCTATGTTTTTAAGTTTCTCGCGCTGTGCGCTGTTTCTATGTTTCTGGTTTTTAATTTCTGGTTGTCGGTAGCTAGAGTGCCGCAAATTTCATAACTGCTCACTGCTAACTTCTCACTTCTAACTAAAAATTCCTCACTTCTCACTGCTAATTCGTTCTCGTCTTGTTCGAGCAGCAGTTCGTCGGAGCGGCTTTTCCATGGGCGTTTGCCGAGCACTTTTTCTACATCTTCGGTGAATAGTACTTCGCGTTCGAGCAGAATCTGCGCCAGTTGGTTGTGTCCCTCTTTGTGTTCGAGAAGCAGTTTTTTTGCGCGTTCGTACTGTTCGGCGATGATTTTTTTCGCTTCGGTATCGATGGTTTCGGCCGTCTTTTCGCTGTAAGGCTTGGTAAATCCGTAGTCGGCTTGCCCCGTCGAATCGTAGTAACTCACATTGGGCAGTTTGCTGCTCATGCCGAAGTAGGCCACCATGGCGTAGGCCTTTTTGGTGGCGCGTTCAAGGTCGTTGATGGCACCTGTGTCGAGCGTGTCGAAGAAAATTTCTTCGGCAGCGCGCCCGCCAAGCAGCGAGCAGATGTCGTCCAAAATGTGTTCGGCCGAGGTGAGTTGCCGCTCTTCGGGCAGGTACCACGCTGCACCCAACGCCTCGCCGCGCGGTACAATGGTAACTTTCACCAGCGGATTGCCATAGCGCAGCAGCCAACTGATGGTGGCGTGTCCTGCCTCGTGGTAGGCGATGTTGCGCTTCTCTTCGAGGGTCAGAATTTTGCTCTTTTTCTCGAGGCCGCCCACAATGCGATCGACCGCATCGAGGAAATCCTGCTTGCCAACTCTCTTTTTGTCGTGTCGAGCGGCAATCAGTGCGGCTTCGTTGCACACATTGGCGATGTCGGCACCCGAAAATCCCGGCGTTTGCTTTGCCAAAAAGTCGATGTCGATGGTGTCGTCCAGTTTCAGCGGACGCAGATGCACCTCGAATATCGCTTTGCGCTCGTTCACATCGGGCAGTTCCACATGTATTTGACGGTCGAACCGGCCAGCGCGGAGCAGTGCTTTGTCGAGAATGTCGGCGCGGTTGGTGGCAGCCAGCACTATCACACCGCTGTTGGTGCCAAATCCGTCCATCTCGGTGAGCAGTTGGTTGAGCGTGCTTTCGCGCTCGTCGTTGCCGCCCAAGCGTGCGTTGTTGGCGCGCGCTCGCCCCACAGCGTCAATCTCGTCGATAAAGACAATGCAGGGGGCTTTCTCTTTGGCTTGGCGGAAAAGGTCGCGCACACGGCTTGCGCCCACGCCCACGAACATCTCCACAAAATCGCTGCCCGACATGGTGAAAAACGGTACATCGGCTTCGCCTGCCACGGCTTTGGCCAGCAGCGTTTTGCCCGTTCCCGGAGGACCGACAAGCAGCGCACCTTTGGGAATTTTACCGCCCAAATTGGTATATTTTTTCGGATTTTTCAGAAACGAAACAATCTCTTCCACCTCCTGTTTCGCCCCCTCGAGCCCAGCCACATCTTTGAAAGTTACTTTCGTCTTGCTTTTGTCGTCTTTGTCGAACAGTTGCGCTTTCGATTTTCCTACGCTGAATATGCCGCCTGCGCCACCGGCCATGCGGCGGTTCAGGAAGACGAAAAAGAGAATCAGCAGCAGAAATGGCAGCACCGAATAGAGAAAAACCTCCACATAGTCGCGGCTCTCTTCGTACGACACCTTGCCCGTGAACGCCTGCTCTTTTTGCAGTTCCGACACCAGTTTCGACACCTCGTCGATAGAGCCGAATGTGGTGCTGATGTGCAGTGCGTCGGTGGCGTTGTCGGCTTTCTGCCCGAACTGCTCGGCGCAGCGTGGGTCGATTTCGGCCTCGATGGTCTTTTTGTTGCTACTGATAACCATCGTTTTGACGCAACCGTTGCGCAGCCCCGCCTCAAATTCGGAGTAGGGTACTTTGCGCGACACCGTGTTGCCATCGGAGAGCCACATCACGATGAAAAAGATACCGATAGCAAAGTAGATCCAATAGAAATTGAACCGCGGTTTGAACTGCTTCGGTTTGTTCGATGGTTGCTGTTGTTGCTGTTGTGGGTTGTTGTCCATAGTGTTTCGTCACATTTAGTCGATGTCGGCGTATTCCTTGATGTCGGCGTCGGCCCACAGGTGTTCGATGTCGTAGAAGGCGCGTGCTTCGCGTTGGAACAGATGCACGATAACGCTGCCGTAGTCGAGCGCAATCCATTCTGCATTTTCGAATCCATCGGCGGCAAAAGGTTTTTCGCCCGTATGTTCGCGCACATACTCTTTCAGGTTGTAGCCAATGGCCGACACATGCGTGTTCGAATCGCCCTCGCAGATGACAAAATACTGGCACGGAGCGTCCAGTTTGGTCATATCAACCGTAACGATGCGTTTGGCTTTTTTCTCTTGCATGCCCGCTACGATGGCATCAATCAGTTTTTTCTCCTCTCTTTTCATGCAGGGGTGTTTTTAACTGACAAAGGTACAAATTTTATACCAAACCAGCAAATAGCAATTTTTTTTGGAATTTAGTAGCAAGATATGAGTAGCAAGTAGCAAGACGAGTTAGGAATTAGGAGTGAGGAGTGAGGAATTTTTTTAGTGAGAAGTTAGCAGTGAAAAGTGAGAAGTGTTTTTTTTAGAGTATAGATTTGTAGGGGCGCGGCATGCCACGCCCGAGTTTGTTGATTCGCAGATTTGGTTATTTGGGGATTTGGTTTTCCAACCCCTCCGAAAAACTGTCGTTTTTCTCGTCCCCTTGCAAAGGGGACAGGTTTGCACTGTTGTTGGTTTTGCCCTCTCCCCTTTTCAAGGAGAGTACCTGCGGAGCAGGGGTAGGGTTGAAAATCCATTAAACGCCGTAGAGCCGTCACATTGTGGCGGCTCTACGAATTGGGTTGATGAGATTCTCCGACGCTTTTATCCGAAGTTGTCGAAGCGAATCATGTCGTCTTCGACGCCGAGCGAGTGGAGCAGGTCGAGCACGGTTTTTGCCATCATCGGAGGGCCGCACAGGTAGTATTCCACATCTTCGGGGGCTTCGTGCTGTTTCAGATAGGTGTCGCCCATCACAGGTGCGATAAATCCCGGTGTGTATTTCACGCCCAGCGCATCGGCTTTCGGGTCGGGACGGTCGAGCGCCAAGTGGAAGTGGAAATTCGGAAATTCTTTCTCAAGTTCCAAGAAATCTTCCATAAAGAATACCTCGTCGATGGCGCGCGCACCGTAGAAATAGTGCATTTCGCGGTCGCGTGTGTTCAGCGTTTTGAGCATGTGCATGATTTGTGCGCGCAGTGGAGCCATACCAGCACCGCCGCCTACCCAGATCATTTCGCGCTTGCTGTCGAACACAGGGTGGAAATCGCCATAAGGGCCCGACATCAGCACTTTGTCGCCCGGTTTGAGCGAGAAAATGTAGGTCGATGCGATGCCGCACGGCACATCTTGGAAGCCCACTTCGGGTTTCGGTTTGAATGGCGGCGTAGCAATACGCACCGTCAGTGTGATGATGTCGCCCTCGTCGGGATAGTTGGCCATGGAGTAGGCGCGTATGGTGGGTTCGGAGTTCTTTTGGTGCAAGCCAAACAGCCCAAATTTTTCCCACGCAGGCACATACAGGTCGCCAATGAGCGAGCGGTCGAAATCGTTGTAGTTGATGTCGTAGGTCGGGATTTTAATCTGCGCATACGAGCCGGGAATAAAGTCCATGTGTTCGCCTTTGGGCAGTGCCACTTTGAACTCTTTGATGAAGGTAGCGACATTTTTGTTGGAGATGACGGTGCATTCCCACTCTTTCACGCCGAGTACCGATTCAGGCACTTTTATGGCCATATCGCCTTTTACCTTCACTTGGCAACCGAGCCGCCAGTGGTCTTTCACCTGCTTGCGCGAGAAATGTACCGTTTCGGTAGGCAGAATTTCGCCGCCGCCTTCGAGCACTTGGCATTTGCACTGTCCGCACGAACCTTTGCCGCCGCACGCCGAAGGCAAAAATACGCCAGCATTGGCCAGCGAGCCGAGCAGCGAGCCGCCCACAGGCACCTCTACATCTTTGTCGCCATTCATAGTGATTTTGACATTGCCCGATGCCACCAAGTAGCGTTTGGCAATGAGCAGTACAACGACCAGCAAGATGATAACGCCCAAAAAGACGATGAGGCTGGTGAGTATTGCCGCTGAATTTATTTCGAGTAACATAATCTATCTCTGTTTTTTAGATTTTGACAACAATTAAATTTTCAAGCCGCTGAAGCAGAGGAACGCCATGGCCATAAGACCGACGGTGATGAATGTGATGCCCAAGCCACGCAGCGGCGCAGGCACATCGTTGTACTCCATTTTTTCGCGAATGGCGGCCAGTCCCACAATCGAGAGCGTCCAGCCCAAACCCGAACCGATGGCGTAGGCCAGCACGTCCCACATATTGGTCAGGGCTTTCGGGTCGGTAGGCTCCATGCCCACACGCTGCTGCATAAAGAGCGCACAACCCATGATGGCGCAGTTCACAGCGATAAGCGGCAGGAATATGCCGAGCGACGCATAGAGCGATGGCGAGAACTTTTCGACTACCATTTCGACCAACTGCGTGATGGCCGCAATGACGGCGATGAACAAGATGAAACTTAGGTAACTCAAATCGAGCGTAGCAAAACTATCGCCCAACCAAGCCAGCGCACCAGCACTTAACACATAGCGTTCGAGCAGGTAATTGACTGGCAGCGTGATGAGCAGCACAAATGTAACCGCCACGCCCAATCCGAGCGATGTTTTGACATTTTTCGACACCGCAAGGTACGAACACATACCAAGGAAGTAGGCGAAAATCATATTGTCCACAAAAATGGACCGAACAAAAAGACTTAAAGCGTGTTCCATATCTCAGTTCCTTATTTTTCTTGTAACTCTTTGTTTACTGCGCGGTGTATCCAGATGACGCAGGCCAAAAGTATCAACGCCATCGAAGGCATCATCATCAAGCCATTGTTCACATAGCCCGCTTCGAACCAACTTTGCGGAATCACTTGGTAGCCCAACAGCGTGCCAGAGCCAAGCAGTTCGCGGAAGAAAGCCACCACTATCAGAATGACAGCGTAGCCCACGCCGTTGCCGATACCGTCGAGAAACGACTCCCACGGCTTGTTGCTCATGGCAAAGGCTTCGAGCCGTCCCATCAGTATGCAGTTGGTGATGATGAGTCCGATATAAACCGACAACTGCACGCTCACATCGTAAACATACGCTTTCAGAAATTCGCTCACCACGGTTACCAATGCGGCTACCACAACCAGTTGCACGATGATGCGCACGCTGCTTGGTATGGTATTGCGAATGAGCGAGATGACGATGTTCGACAGGGCAACGATTATCGTAACCGACAAGCCCATGACGATGGCGGGTTTCAGTTCGACCGTTACAGCCAACGCCGAGCAGATGCCCAAAACCTGCACGGCTATCGGGTTGTTTTTGTTCAATGGGCCGAGCAGCGTATTCATCAAATTTTCGTTTTTCATAATTCTTCTCCTCCTTGTTCTTCGTTATCGGTGGCATTCAGAAATGCGGTGTAGGCACCAATGCTGTTTTTCAACATTGTTTCTACGCCTTTCGAGGTGATGGTGCCGCCCGAGAGTGCATCGACTTGTTCCTGATTGTCGGCTTTTTGTCCAGCCTTCATCACGGCTATCGACACAAATTGACCGTTGTTTTTGATGTGTTTGCCCTCGAATTGGCTTTGGAATTTTGGCGTGGCGATGTTTGCACCAAGTCCTGGCGTTTCGCTTGCGTGCGAGAAAAATACGCCATAAACCGTGTTTTTATCGTCGTTCAGGGCGATGTAGCCCCAAATTGCGCCCCAAAGTCCTGCGCCGTTCATCGGAATGATGTACTTGGTTGCGCCATCGACATTGGCCACATAGAGCGGCAGTTGTCCTTCGGCGGCTTTCACATCGAAATCCTCCACAGGGCGCAACTCTTTCGCCACTTTGCCGTCGGCATCGAGCAGTTGGTATGCCACGATGGTCTTTGCATAGATTTCGTTGGCATCGCCTTGTGTGAGGTCGATGGCGGGCAGCGAACTCAAAATCTGCTTTTTGGTGTCGAGTTTCACATTCTCGTTTTGGCGACCTTTGAGCGCACCCGAAGTGATGGACAGCAGCAGTGCCACGATGATTACAATCGCACTGGTGTAGGTGAGAATGTAGGCGTTGCTGTTTTTGTTGAGCCCTTTTTTGGTGGGTTTGCCCTCGTCGATCAGTTCAAATTCCGAGGCAGGTGCTTGGCAAGTGGGGCATTTTTCGGGAGCGGTGTCGCCCTCGTGAATGTAGCCGCACACTTTGCATCTATATTTTTTTGTTGCCATAGTTTGCTTCTCCTTTATTTATTCGATGTTACACGATTTAACCGTTTTTTGATGTTGGCTTGCACCACGCACCAGTCGATGAGGCAGCCAAACACATTCATCAGCAGAATGGAGAGCATCATGCCTTCGGGGTAGCCTGGGTTCAGCACACGAATGACGATGGCCATCATACCAATCAGCAGACCGTAAATCCATTTGCCCATTTCGGTGCGTGCGGCGGTTACTGGGTCGGTAGCCATAAACACGGCACCAAAGGCGAATCCGCCCAAAACAAGATGTTCGTACCACGGCAGATGTGCAATGGCGGTGTCGGGACCCCACAGGTTGAATGCCAACGCCGTGAGCGCGCCGCCAGCAAATACCGACACGATGATTTTCCAACTGGCTACGCCTGTGCAGATGAGTATGAGCGCACCGATGAGAATGGCCAATGTGGAAGTTTCGCCTACCGAGCCGGGAATCCAGCCCATGAATGCGTCCCAAAATCCGATGGGATTGCCCATGATGTCGGTGAATGCAGGTGTCGATGTGGTAGCAGTGCCAATCTGACCGAGCGGCGTTGCGCCCGAAAATCCATCGACAGCGTTGCCTGCGCCCCACCAGAAGGCGTCGCGTGTGCGCACCCAAACGGTGTCGCCACTCATGGCCGTTGGATAGGCAAAAAAGAGGAAAGCGCGCGTTATCAACGCCACGTTGAATATGTTGTAGCCTGTGCCGCCAAACACCTCTTTGGCAAAAATAACGGCAAATGCCGTGGCAATGGCAATCATCCAAAGCGGCGTGTCGATTGGCACAATGAGCGGAATGAGGAAGCCAGTAACGAAAAATCCTTCGGCCACCTCCTCTTTTTTGATTTGTGCCACAGCCACTTCGATGCCCAAACCTACAATGTACGAAACCAGAATGATGGGCAGCAGTGCCAGCAGACCGAACGCAA
Source organism: Acutalibacteraceae bacterium (assembly GCA_963659365.1). GTDB lineage: Bacteria > Bacteroidota > Bacteroidia > Bacteroidales > Paludibacteraceae > W0P28-013. Next base: position 49,168 of record CAVKTI010000003.1, read on the forward strand.
ATTGCTGCCAAAAACCAGCCTCAACGCCGATGGCAAGAAAATGCTGATAACCCACATTCCACATACCAAACAGCATGGCGGGCAGCAGCGCGATGACTACAGTAAACATCGTGCGCTTCGAATCGATGGCATCGTGAATGTGTACGCCGTTTTTGGCCGTTTCGTTCGGAACGCAGAAAAATGTCTCCATCGCATCGAACAGCGCGTGGAACGCCGACAGTTTTCCGCCCTTCGAAAAGGTCGGTGCCATCTTGTCAAGAGTTTTTTTGATGAATTTCATATCCTGTCAGAAATAAGTTTTACTCAAGTTCTTTTCTCATGTAGTCCAAAGCCTCACGCACGATGCGTTGGATTTCGATTTTCGATGTGCAGACAAATTCGCACAGTGCCAAATCCTCGGGGGCAATTTCGTATGCGCCGAGTTGCTCCATCTTGTCGATGTTGCGCGCAATCATGGCTTTCACCAGTTGTTCGGGCATGATGTCCATCGGCAGCACTTTCTCCATCTCGCCACTGACGATGAACGCACGGCGACCGCCAAGCAGACGTGCGTCGTAGTCGAAACTCTTTTTCGGGCAGATTTTTTGCAGCAATTTGGTCAGATAGAGTGCATTGTTGCTGAATTTCGAGAAGCGCGGCATTATCCAACCGAACGCCTCGTCGGCGTGGTCGCCTTCGGCAATGGCCGAAACAACGCCAGCAAATGGGCTCAACACTGCGCCTTTGTCGGCTTTGGTGCCAGTGAGCAGATTGCCGTTCACCACACGCACATCGATGCCGTGGCTCAAGTTGCAATCGACAATGGCGGCGATGCTCACGCCAGCGTATGTGCGCACATAGGCAGGTTCGATAACTTCGGGGCCAGCCACTGCTATGGTGCGCTCCAAGTCGAGTGTGCCTGTGGTGGCAAAGTGGCCAAGAATAGCCACATCTTGCACATTCATCGTCCAAACGACTTCGCCTTTGTTTACGGGATTCAGATGGTTTATCTGCACGCCCACATTGCCAGCGGGGTGCGCGCCCACAAATTCGGTAACTTCAACGCCTTTCATGGCGCGGAGATCGACCGCTGTTTCGGGCGAAACGGAGTAATAGACTTTGCCGTCGGTCAGTTTTGCCAACACCGACAAACCTGCCTGCACATCGGCAGCGCGCCCTTTCAGCACAAAATTGTAGTCGGGCGCAAGCGGCGCAGAGTCGAATGCCGACACAAAAATGGCTTTTGGCTGCACCTCGGGATTGGCCACCACATCGTACGGACGCTGACGAATGAGTGCGCCGAAACCAGCGTTCAACACGGCCTCGAGCACCTGCTCGCGCGGTGCGCTCAAGTCGATTTTGCCGAGCGTTTCGCAAGTCTGCTTGCCGTCGCGCTTGATGGCCACATAGAGTAGTTTGCGCTTGTCGCCACGCGCCACCTCGACCACCTGTCCGCTCACTGGCGCAACGATTTTGAGGCCCTGATGGCGTTTGTCGAACAGCAGCGTGGTGCCGACTTTCACGGAGTCGCCCTCTTTGACGGCAACCTTGGGTATGAACCCGTGGTAGTCGTCGGGGACAACCGCCACGACTTCGGGCTGCGTCATCGATACGATACGGCACTCGGCGCGCCCCGCAATGGCGATATCCAGCCCTTTCTTCAGTTTGATTGTTTCCATCTATGAGAAATTTTTTAGAAAATTGCGTAAAACAGGCATTTCTTACCCGAAAATTTCAATTTGCAAAAATACTTTTTTTATTTATTTCACACAACGGATTTACAATTTTCTCACGATTTTTTTGTACTTTTGCAATAGAAATAGTTCTACAACCGCTGTGAAAATAGCCGACATAGAATTTCGCCAGTGGCCGCTCTTTCTCGCGCCGATGGAAGATGTTACCGACCCTGCGTTTCGCCTGCTGTGCAAACGGTTTGGTGCCGATTTGGTCTATACCGAGTTTGTGAGTGCCGATGCGCTGGTGCGCAGCGTGAAACGCACCGAACAGAAACTGACCATTCTGCCCGAAGAACGCCCTGTGGCGATACAAATCTACGGTCGCGACACCGCCACGATGGTCGAAGCAGCCAGAATCGTGGAGCAAGCCAAGCCCGATATTTTGGACTTGAATTTCGGCTGCCCTGTGAAAAAAGTGGCGGGCAAAGGCGCCGGTTCGGGTATGCTGCGCGATGTGCCGAAACTGCTCGAAATCACGCGCGAGGTGGTCAAAGCAGTGCGTGTGCCAGTAACGGTGAAGACGCGCCTCGGCTGGGACGACAGTTCCAAAATCATCGTCGATTTGGCCGAAGCGTTGCAAGATTGCGGCATTCGGGCGTTGGCCATTCACGGCCGCACACGCGCACAGATGTACAAAGGCGATGCCGATTGGACGCTTATCGGCGCAGTGAAAAACAACCCACGCATGCACATTCCCATCGTTGGCAATGGCGATATCACTACGGCGGAACAGGCGCGCCAAGCGTTCGACCGTTACGGTGTCGATGCGGTGATGGTGGGGCGCGGCGCTATCGGGCAACCGTGGATTTTCGAGGAGATGCGCCATTTTCTCGACATAGGCGAACGGCTGCCACGCAAAACTTACGCCGAACAGGCCGCCATCGTCAAAGAGTATATCGACCGCAGCATTGCTTGGACGGGCAACGAACACAGCGGCATTGTGCATAGTCGCCGCCATCTGGCCGCCACGCCGCTGTTCAAAGGCATCGACCACTTTCGCCCGACGCGCATCGCACTGCTGCAAGCCGAAACACGCGACGCACTCTTTGCGCTCATCGACAACATTCCATCGCAATACAACCTGACATGGTAACCCACTCGCTACACATCGTTTGGCCGCTCTCGCCCGAAATTGGCGAAGCGTTTGGCATCACCTTTCGTTGGTACGGCGTGCTTTTTGCGGTCGGGCTATTTTTGGCGGGCTGGTATCTCTATGCCAATTTCAAAAAACTTGGCCACACGCAAAGTCAGTTCGAATCGCTGCTGATCTATCTGTTTGTGGGCATTTTTGTGGGCGCGCGACTGGCGCACTGCATTTTTTACGAGCCGCAATACTACTGGGCGCACCCGCTGGAAGTGCTGCTGCCCATCACCGTGCAACCCGATGGCAGTTGGGAGTTTTCGGGCTACCACGGCTTGGCGAGCCACGGCGGAGCGGCTGGCGTGGCGGTGGCGCTGTGGCTCTTTTGTCGGCGCTACAAGGTGCGTTTTTGGCCGCTCTCCGACATTTTGGCCATCGCCACCATGCTAGCAGGCGCATTCATCAGATTGGGAAATTTGTGCAATTCGGAGATTGTAGGCGCACCCACCGATGTGCCGTGGGCGTTCGTCTTTCCGCTCTACGACGCTGTTCCGCGCCACCCAGCGCAACTCTACGAAGCGGCGTTCTACCTTGCGCTGTTTGTTGTACTGGCCGTGTGGCGTGCCAAAACGGTCAAGCCAGCGGGCTTCTTTTTCGGCGTAGTGCTGCTTTTGGTCGGCATTTTCCGCTTTGCTATCGAATTTCTGAAAGAGGTGCAATCGCCCTTCGAGCGCACCATGACCCTCGACATGGGGCAGTGGCTCAGCCTGCCGCTCATCGTCCTCGGCCTCGCACTGCTGCTGCTCCGCAAGCGATGATGCGGCAAAGCCGCAATTTCATAATTTCGAGACCTCCTCTTATCCCCCAAAGGGGGAGGTTTGCTGCGCGCGGTTTGTATAGTTTCTATGTTTCTAAGTTTTTGCTACGCAAGATTTTTGCTACGCTCAGCATAGTTCAAACAAGTTTGACTCTGCGCTCGCTAATCGCAAAAATTCTCGCGCTACGCGCTGTTTCTGTGTTTCAGGTTTCAGGTTATCGGTAATCGAAAGGCCTAAATTATTGTTCATTATTCATTATTTATTAAAACAGTAGAGCCGTCACAGTGTGGCGGCTCTACGATCTATGTTCTATCTTCTATGTTCTTAAAATCTCGTCTTGCTACTTAACCGCAATTTTCTGCGTTTGGTCGCCGAGTTTTACGATGTAGATGCCGCTGGTGAGTGCGCCGTTTTGGCTGGTTACCTCCATGCCGCTAACGGTGAAGATGCGGCCCGCAGCACCGATACCCTCGATGGTGCCACCATTGGCGTAGATGCCCGACAACTCGGGAGCAACAAGAGCCGTAGGAGTGGCCTTGGTAATAATCTTCAGAGAACCACCAGCCGATGTTTCGTAAGTGGCGTTGTATTTGGTGATGTCGCCAACAACCTCTACAAAGTCGCCTACACCTGCTGCTTTGGCAGCGTCGTCGACAGGAACAACACGGTCTGCCTCAAATACTTGGCCGCCGTCTGCTGCATCGGCCAACCATACCGATACATTGCCATAGGTGTCATCATACGCAGTAGCAACCTCCGTTACATAGCCGCGAATGACATACATGCCACCAGCCGCAATCTCGTTGTTGGCCGAAACGGCTTGGGCTTTCTCTACGGCTTGGGCGCAAGTAATCACAGTGGCCTCTTTGGCAGTGATGACGCAAGTGGCTGTAACGGTCGGGGTGGTTTTAGAGGTAACGGTGATGTTTGCTGTGCCAGTGGCAGCCACAATGGTAACCTTGCCATTTTGGGTAACCGTGGCAACCGCTTCGTTGTCCGAAGCCCATGCCCAATCATCGGTTGCATCGGCTGGTGTAGGCGTAGCGGTGAGCGTTACATACTTGTACTGCTCCAACGCCAACACCGTTTCACTCAAAGCAACTGCGGTAGCATTGACAGCTGCCTCTAGGTCTTCATTAACGCCCCAAACCACACAACGACCTGCAGATGTGCTTGTTGAGGATAGAGTGATTGTAGCACCTGCTGTATTGCCGTCAATTTTTACTTTGCAGAAATACGCATCAGTTACATCTCCGGAAAAAGTAAATGGTGAACTACCAGTTATTCCATCATCGGCTGTAAGTTCCCAAGAAGCAGGAGACAAAGTAACACCAGATGTTTCTGTTGTAATGCCCAGAGTGCATTTTTTGTCCTTCCATGCGGCAGCATGAAGATACAGAACATTTTTTTCTGCTGTTACCGTGACAGTCATCGTTCCTGTTTTGTCTTTTGTTCCCAACTTCATAGCATCATACTCCGTGTTATCAATTTTAACCTTTGCTGTAGAACCATTAGTCCCAGCCTTCATAGTTGCATTACTCGTATAGACTTTCGAGTAATCAGTTGCGGCAAAAGCCACTGTTGTAGCGCACAAGGCTGCTACGAGAAAAGATAATTTTTTCATGATAAAAAGAATTAAAAAGTTAATAAATAAAAAAGTTGATTAGTTGATTAGTTGATAAGTTGATAAGAAGTTTATCAAGTTTATAAAGTTGCGCTGCGCGCGTTTCTATGTTTCTAAGTTTCTATGTTTCTCGCGCTGCGCGCTGTTTCTGTGTTTCTAGTTTCTGTGTTTCTGCTTCGCAAGATTTTTGCTCCGCTCGGCATTGCTCAAACGAGTTTGGCACTGCACTCGCTTATCGCAAAAATTCTCGCGCTGTGCGCTGTTTCTGTGTTTCTCGCGCTGCGCGCTGTTTCTAAGTTTCTAGTTTCTGTGTTTCTCGCGCTGCGCGCTGTTTCTATGTTTCTTGCGCTGCGCGCTGTTTCTAAGTTTTTGTGGAATTGTTTCGGACGCACTCGGTGCGTCCCTACTTTCACACTTTTACACTTTCAGACTTTCAAACTGATTTTGTCTATGCTCTATCTTCTATGCTCTTAAAATCTCTTCTTGCGACTTGCTACTCATATCTTGCGACTACATTGTCAATTATCAATTAATTGCATCTACATGCCAAAGAGTTTTGCGTGTGTGCCCGTTCTGACGAGTAGGAGCAGTTGTATGTGTGTTGTGTCTTCTTTGCGGTAAATGAGCAGCCAGTCGGGTTCTATGTGGCATTCGCGAAATCCTTCTAAATTGCCGTGTAGTGCGTGGTCGCGGCATTTTGCAGGTAGTGGTTCGTCGCAGGCAAGTGTGTGTATTATTTCGTCGAGTTTCTGTTCGGGCAGTCGTTGTTTGCGTGCGGCTTTCAGGTCTTTTTTGTATTGGTTTGTGATGGCTATTTCTCTCATTTCACGGCGTTTTTGTATTCTTCGAATGTTTTGCAGTGTATGATTTTGCCGCTTTTTATTTCGTCGATGGCTTTCAGTGTTTTTTCAAAGTTTTTGTTGCGTGTTTGTGTTTTTGTGTTCGGCTCTACCACAGCAAAAAGTTTCGAGGCCAGCACTGTGTCGATAAGTTTTTGTGCAAAGCCGTTCCGTCCGTTATATTCGAGTGTTATTGTAGCCATGTTATCAGTGTGAAAGTGTGAAAAGTGTGTAAAGTGAAAAGTGTATAAAGTGTGCGAAGTTAAAAAATTCTGTTGAATTGTTGAACTGTTGAAGCAAATTTTTATTTCTAATTTCTGGTTTCTAATTTCTAATTTCTAATTTTCGGTAGCCTAAACGCCTAAATCTTCAAATAAAACACTTTTTACTTTCAACTTTATAGACTTTCAAACTAATTTTGTCTATGTTCTATGTTCTATCTTCTTAAAATCTCGTCTTGCTACTTACTTCTTGCTACTTGCTACTATTTGTAGTGTCCGCCCTTTTTGATTTAGGCAATTTGTTGGACGATTTTTCAATTGTTTTTTGGTTGTTTGCTACGCGTCTTTCTACCTTTTTAATGTCTTCCGATGGTGGTAAATTTTCGGGTGTTATACCGCGTTGTTTCAGCATTTGGCGCACGCTTGCATTGTTTTGTTGGTGTTCAATGGTTATCGACCGTTCGCCGTATAAATCTTTTTCTTCGACATTGAAATTTGTCATTTCGGTTGCAAGATTTTTGGCGGCGATAGTCAATGTTGGCAAAAAATCCGCAAGTGGGCGTGTCGATTTCACCCCGAGCCGTCGTTTCATATCTTCGGTTGTATGGCCGCCAAACAACACAGTATCGCCTTGGGAGCGAATTCGGCCATAGCCTTTGTCGTCGACGCCACGCTGGTAGATGTTTTGCGACAACTGTTTCTCCGACGAGCGCAGCCTTGCTCGCGTTTCCAAGCGAGAAACCTGCTCCAAATGTTCCGCTATCAATTCTGCCTTTCTTGTTTGCACAGCAAAATATCCCTGCGCAAAGGCTATTTCCTCTTTCTTTGGGTCGCCATTTTGTGCTATCAGGTAGCAGGCAAAACGCGTGAGCATATAGTCGGTTATCTCGCGTTGTGCGCCGCTGCCCAACGATACCATTTTCGTAACCTCACGAAAATGGTCATCTACGCTGATATTCTGCGACTTACAAGATTGCGCTGCACGCTTAATGGCAACATCAAAATTTTCCCAACGACTGTAACCAAGCAGCGTTTGGAGTTCGCGTGCAAACCAAACCTCTACGGTTATTTCGCCATCTTCGCTTTGTATCGTGTGCATGATAGCGTCAAAATCTGCCTTATGCCGACTTATGCTTTTGAGGTCCATATTGCTAGATTTTTATTCTATTGCATGGCAAAGTTACACTATTTTTCCGACCCACGCAACCTATTTTGCCACAATTGCAACGATTCAGAATTTTAGGGTTTCAAGACCCCCTCTAATCCCCCAAGGGGGAGGTTTGCTGCGCGGTAGCGCAGCAATTTCAAATTACAGATTTCAAAATTTCAAGTTGCGCAAAAGTCATTGTCTTTGTTTTCGTCTTGGTCATAGCCCCCTTTCCCGTTTCCCCCAAAAGGGGGAAAAGCCACGCGCCCAAAATGCTACTGAAATTTTAATTAAATAATTGGAAATTAGATAATTAGATAATTAAAAAGTCTTTTGTCTTTATTCTTTATTCGTCGGGCGTGGCATACCGCGCCCCTACTTTCACACTTTTACACTTTCAAACTTTCACACTCTCTTGCTACTTGCGACTTATATCTTGCTACTTCATTGTCAATTCATTCTGGTATTCGTCGAGAATGTAGGCTGGGCTTTGGAAATAGAGTCCTGTTTCGGGTTTCGATAGTGCTCCGAATGTGCGCGAGGTGTAGAATGCGTCCATTGCTTGGCGCATCGACATACCTTGCTTGTCTATCAGCAAGCCGATTACATCGCAAGTGAGCGACTCTATCATAAATGTTTCTTTGCTCATTCTCTTTTCAACAATTTGAGTGCCTGCTCTGTACCAAATAGATACTGAATTGTTACTGTATGATATTTTATCTCTTCCAAAAATTGTGCTTTTGTGATGATTCCTTCGGTGTATCGTCGAATTTGGAATCCTACTGTGTCGTCGGCTATTGGCCCGATCACCACATCGTAGTTGTGTGCCGAGCGCCGCTCTTTGTATTGTCGATTTAGGAGTACGAAATCGGCCCACTCTTCTGTGTATGCGTCGAATTGGAGCACGCGCAGGGCATGTAGTTCGTTTTCGTCGCATCTGTAGCGCTGTACTATTTCTGCGCCTTCGCCATACTGTCGCAATTTTCGTTGTGCTTGGCGCATTGCCACCTGCCTATCGGGCGTAAGGTAGAAGCCAAAGCCAAAATCTTTGCCTGCGCGGCTTTTTGCTAGGCATATCGCTGCAAAATCGATATTTGTGCCGTGATAGAGAATCATGTGAGATTCTTAAAATTCTACGCTTTTATATTTTCCTTTGCGAGTACTAATTTCTGTGTTTGGTTGTGGTGTCGTTCCTATAAACTTTCGGCAATAACCTATAAATTTCCGCCCATTCGTTTGCAATATATAGTCAAATCTTCCACTGCTTGGTCGAACGAAAGAGTGTGTTCTACATCGTAAAATTCGTCAACAAAATCGAGCCCTTTGTTTTGTCGCAGGTATAGATACGCCTGTTGCGCCGTGATACGGTGTGCTGCAGCAAACTCCGTTATCAGTGCAATCGTATATTCCAACCTATCTTTGAGCGATTTTGGCATAGTTTTCAGAATTTCAGAATTTCAAGACCCCCTCTAATCCCCCAAGGGGGAGGTTTGCTGCGCTACCGCGCAGCAATTTCAAATTACAGATTTCAAAATTTCAAGTTGCGCAAAAGTCATTGTCTTTGTTTTCGTCTTGGTCGTCGCCCCCTTTCCCGTTTCCCCCAAAAGGGGGAAAAGCCTTTTGGTCTCTAACCTCTCACCTATAAACTATAAACTTTTTGGGGTTATTTGTTGAACTGTTGAAGCGTTTAATCGTTGAATTGTTTCGGACGCACTCGGTGCGTCCCTACTTTCACACTTTTACACTTTCAAACTGATTTTGTCTATGCTCTATGTTCTATCTTCTTAAAATCTCTTCTTGCTACTTACTACTATCATTGTTCAATTGTTTCCGCAAATGTAGCGCATTATTTCGTGTCGCACAAATTATTTTGTATGTTGTGCAGCATAAAATAGTGTGATAGTATGAAAGTGAAAAAGTTTGTAAAGTAGGGACACGGCACACCGCATACCTACAATTTACAGATTTTCGAATTTTTGAATTGACGGATTTTTCCCAATAACCCAATCTGCAAATCAACAAAAAAAACGGGCGCACTCGGTGTGCACCTTTCAAATTTTTACACTTATTTCGTTGATTCTGGTTTTTGTGTGAATTACAGCGTTTCGGAAAGTGCAATGAGGCATTTCCGACATAAGCAATCGCTGTATAGTTGTTGCAGTTGCTGGCGCTGGCGTGGACTGAAGGCTACGCCAGCGCATTGGCAGTGTACGATGTCGTCGTGGCGGCAGTCGAAAGTTGCTCCGCAGCGTGGGCAGGTTTTGGTCATGGCATCAATGGTTTTCCTGTTTTGTGGGCGTTTTGCTCGACGATTGGCAGATGAACAGCCCCACAATCACCACGGCGATGCCAATCCATTTGAGCCACGGCAGTTGTTCGCCGAAAAAGGCGAGCATAATCAGCGCAGTGAACACAGGGCGAATGTTGTTGAATGCGTTGGCGCGCGTAACGCCCAAGCGGCGCACGGCGTAACAAAACAGCACAAACGCCACCACCGACGAGAATACGGCCAAAAAGCCGACTGCGCCAAACGCTTGCCACGAAAACGCCAAATCGGTCAAGTGCCGCCCATCGGTCAGTGCCCATGCTGGAACGAAAAAGAGTAGCGCCGACATCTGCACATACAGCACAATGGAGAGCGAGTTGTAGCGCGCTGGCATTTTGCGCAGCAGAATGGTGTAGAGTACCGCCGAAAAGACGGCCAACATAGCCAGCAACACGCCCGATGGCGCACCGATTTCGAATGCCGCACCGCCAAAATCGACTATCAACAACAGCATTCCCGCCGTGGAAATGACGATGCCAGCGATGTTTTGCCAAGTTACGCGTTCGCGCAGCAAGATCCACGCAAAAAGCGGCGCAAAAAGCGGTCCTGTGGAGAGCAGCGCCTCGGCAATGGTGGGCGAGGCGAGCAGTTTCAGGCTGTAACTTTCGAACATGAAATAGAGAAACGGCTGCGTGAATCCCGCCAGCAGAAACAGCGGCAAATCTTTGCGTTTCAGCCGCACCAGCGCGTGGCTTGCCCAGCCCACAATCAGCATCAGCGCAACGGCCATCACAAAGCGCATGGTAACCAGCGTGATAGGCGGAAAAGCCGTCAAACCGATTTTGGTAGCGATGCCCGAGCACGCCCAAATGACCATAGCGGTCAAAATTGCAATGTATGCCTTGCTGGAAGTCATTGTAGAATTTCAAATTGTTTCTCAAAATTGCTGTCGCAATTTTTGTTTCTAGTTTCTAGTTTCTCGCGCTTTGCGCTGTTTCTGTGTTTCAGGTTATCGGTAGCCCCAACACCACACTATTATTCATTATTCATTTTTTTTATTGTTAATTTTCTTGGCAGTAGCCCCCTTTCCCGTTTCCCCCGAATGGGGGAAAAGCCTTTAGTCTTGGTCTTCGCATTCGTCTATGTTCTATGCTCTATGTTCTTAAAATCTCATCTTGCTACTTGCTACTCATATCTTGTGACTAATTTTCACTTCTCCTCGTCGGCAAGTTTGTTGTAGCAGCAGCGGCAAATGGGTTCGTATTTGTCGGTTTCGCCCAGCAGCACTTGACTTTCGCCAGCCACCAAACGGTGCGAAATGTAGGCGGGTTGACCGCAGCGCACGCAGATGGCGTGTACTTTCGTAACATCGTCGGCAATGGCCATCAGCGCAGGCATCGGACCAAACGGCACGCCACGAAAATCCATGTCCAACCCCGCCACGATAACGCGAAATCCTTGGTCGGCCAAGGTGCGGCACACCTCCACCAGCCCATTGTCGAAAAACTGCGCCTCGTCGATGCCGATAACATCTACATCGCCCGTCATCAGCAGTATACTCGACGACGAATCGACTGGCGTAGAGGCGATTGCGGTGTGGTCGTGGCTCACCACATCGTTGTCGGAATAGCGTGTGTCGATGCTCGGTTTGAAAATTTCGACACGCAACTTGGCAAATTTAGCGCGCTTCAGGCGGCGTATCAGTTCCTCGGTTTTGCCCGAAAACATCGAGCCGCAGACAACTTCGATGCTACCACGCTGGTGCCCGAAATGGGTGGTCGATTCAAAAAAGTCCATACTTGATAGGGGTGTTGGCGTTCGTGATATTTTTTTGTACTTTTGCGGAAACAAATTTTTTCCTCTTGCAAAGATAGAAACTTTTTAGGGAAATCACCATATAATATAGCGTGAAATTATGAACAAAGAGACGCTCATCGCACTTATCGAAAAAGACATCGACGAACTGAAAACGCTGACGCGCGGTTTTTCGGAACTGGACGAATTTCCGCAACCGCTGCTCGATTTGGCTGCCAGCAAAGCCGATAGTCTGCGCAACAACCTGCTGCAACTGCCGCACATTTCGGCGGATAAACCGACTGAAAATGAGCCGATTGCAGAAAAAATCGTGCCTAAAATCGAGCCAGAGATTGTGCCAGAAATTGCACCAGAATCTGCACCGATAATCGACACACCAACGCCCGAACCCGAGCCGCAACCTGTTGCTGAACCCGAACCTGCCGAAACCATTGAGCCACAGCCCGAACCTGAAGCGAAGAAAGAGCCTGCGCCAGCGGTCGAACCGCACCCGACAGTGGCGGACACGCTTGCCAAAAAGGGAACTGTGGTCGATGAGTTCGAGAAAAAAGACGACGAATCGCTTGCGCACGCCATCGCCAGCCAGCACATTGCCGACCTGAAACAGGCTATCAGCATTGCCGACCGCTTCCGATTCCAGCGCGAACTCTTTGCCAACAACGGCGAAGCCATGATCAAGGCACTCGACGCGCTCAACGCCTGCACCACCTTTGCCGAAGCCGAACAACTGCTCATCAACCGCCTGAAATTGCCCGCCGACAACCCCGCCGCCGCCGATTTCATCGAACTCGTCCACCGAAAATTTTGATGGGGAAAGAGATTAGAGGTTAGAGATTATAGGTTATAGACAAAATTAGTGTGAAAGTCTATAAAGTGGAAAGTGAAAAGTAGGGACGCACCGAGTGCGTCCGAACGAAAGCCTTTCCCCCTTCGGGGGAAACGGGAAAGGGGGCTACTGCCAAGAAAATTAACAATAAAAAATGAATAATGAATAATAATTGCGGTTTTTCGGAATGCGAACAATTCATAATTCAAAATTCTTAATTAAACAAAAACCTGTCCCCTTTGCAAGGGGACGAGAAAAACGACAGTTTTTCGGAGGGGTTCGATAACCAAACAACCAAATAACCAAATCCACAGAAACATAGAAACTTAGAAACAAAAATTGCGGCAGCAATTTTGAGAAACAATTTGAAATTTGAAATTTGAAATTGCGGCTCTGCCGCATCACTTCTCACTTCTAACGCCTCATGCTCTACCTCATTCCAACTCCTGTCGGTAATATGGAAGACATCACGCTGCGTGCGCTGCGGCTGTTGCGCGAGGCCGACCTTGTGCTGGCCGAAGACACGCGCACCACATCTATTCTGCTGCACCACTACGACATACACACGCCGCTCGAGTCGCACCACAAGTTCAACGAGCACCAAAAGGTGGAGAGCGTTGTGTGCCGCCTTGCCGCTGGCGAAACCATTGCGCTCGTGTCCGATGCTGGCACGCCCGCCATTTCCGACCCCGGTTTTCTGCTGGTGCGCGCCTGCGTGGCGGCTGGGGTCGAGGTGGAGTGCCTGCCCGGCGCCACCGCTTTTGTGCCTGCGCTGGTCGATTCGGGCTTGCCGTGCGACCGCTTCTGTTTCGAGGGCTTTCTGCCGCAGAAAAAAGGCCGCCAAACACGCCTTGCTGCCTTGGCTGCCGAAGAGCGCACCATGATTTTCTACGAATCGCCGTTCCGTGTACTGAAAACGCTGCAACAACTCGCCGAACTGCTGGGTGCCGACCGCCAAGCCGCCGTTTCGCGCGAGATTTCCAAAAAATTCGAGGAGACCCAGCGCGGCACACTTGCCGAACTGGTGGCCCACTTCACCGAACACGCCCCCAAAGGCGAATTTGTCATCGTTGTCGCTGGTCGATAAAAAGGGTGCGTTCATCGACCGAAAAACTCACTTTCAATTTGAAAGCAAAAACGCAAAGTTGCTTTCGGATTTAACAAAATTTCACACGGTTTTTTGCCGTTTTGAAACTAATTTTTGCTAAAATCTCCCGTTTTTTATGCGAAAAATGGCGCAAAATTACCCCTTTTGCCACTCCGAATTTCGTCGAAAATATGCTGCACAGCATATAATTTTGCCATTTTAGAGTGCAAAAATCAGAAAAATTATTGCCGATGCTCAAAAAGGCTAAAAAATATCATAACGCACTGAAACTGAAACTATTACAAAATTCTGCGTTTATCGAAAAACAATATCATTTTTTTGAAAAACGAATTTTTGACCGAAAACGATTTGGGCAAAAATTGCTTTTTTTTGAAAAAACTTGCGTGTGTGGTCAGAAATGCGTAACTTTGTCAGAAATAGGCGTATGCTCCTGCGGCAACGCTTTCGGATTGTAACCAAACGATTCAAATACACACTATTATTAATAATTTTTCAAACAAAACGAGATGAAAAGGTTTACACTATTACTCACCGCATTTTTGACATTTGGCGCGGGGCTTGCCTTGGCCGATGTGAAGGGTACGGTAGTGTCGGGAGAGAGCGACGAGCCTGTGATAGGCGCATCTATTGTGGTGAAAGGCACCACCAACGGCACCATTACCGATGTGGACGGTTCGTTCGAATTGCCCGTATCGGCTGGCGATGTGCTGGTTGTCTCCTACATCGGTATGAAAACGCAAGAAGTTCCTGCCAAAAACGGCATGACAATCCGCTTGGAAGAAGATGCCACCATGATCGACGAAGTCATCTCCGTCGCCTACGGCACCTCCACGAAAAAGGCCTTTACGGGTGCAGCCCAGTCGAAACGCGGCGAAGATATAGCCAAAATGCAAGTTTCTGATGTGTCGAAATCGCTCGACGGTGCAATGGCTGGCGTGCAGGTGGTATCGAGTTCGGGACAACCGGGAACATCGGCCTCTATCCGCATTCGTGGTGTAGGCTCTATCTCGGCTTCGCAATCGCCGCTCATCGTGGTCGATGGTGTGCCTTACGAAGGCTCGTTGAACTCTATTCCGTCGCAAGATATCGCTTCGCTCACCGTGTTGAAAGACGCTGCCGCCAACTCGATGTATGGTGCGCGTGGTTCGAATGGTGTAATCCTTATCACGACCAAAAAGGGTGAATCTGGCAAAATCAATGTCAATCTCGAAGCACGCGTGGGTGGCAATATGCGTGGTGTGCCTGCATACGACATCATCACCGACCCGGGCGACTACTACGAGATGATGTGGGAAGCCATGCGCAACTCCTATTACTACGCTGGTTCGTCGTATTTGGCTTCGGGCATTGCGGCCTCAAACGACCTGATTTCTAAATTGGGCTACAATATCTATAAGGGTGTTCCCGATGCCGAAGTGGTGAACTACGCCACTGGTCGCTTGAACTCCAATGCAAAAGAGTTGAAATGGAACGATTCGTGGCTGAAAGAGCCGTTCCAAGTGGGTTTGCGCCAAGAGTACAACTTGAGCATCAGCGGTGGTGTGGATAAAACAAACTACTACATCTCGGCGGGCTATCTCAACGATAATGGCTACATCTCCAACTCTGGTTTCGAGCGTTTCAATGTTCGTGCCAAATTGGAACAAGAGGTAACCAAATGGCTCAAAGTGAACATCAACTCGGCCTATACGCACACCTCGAGCGATTCGCCAACGGCTGGCACATCTGGCTACAGCAACCTATTTATGTTCTCGCAGAGCATTGCCCCAATCTATCCTGTGTATCTCTACAACCGCGATGGTGTGGCACAATACGACGCTAATGGCAAACGCCGTTACGACTTTGGCGAAGAAGACACCGCCAACGGCTATATGTTGCGCACCTACGCATCGAACCAAAACCCATTGGCAACCAACGAAGCCAACATCTACCGTTCGGTGTGGGACAACTTGAATCTGCGTGGTGGCTTGGATTTCACGCTCTATAAAGGGCTGAAACTGCAAGTGAACGCTGCCTACGATGTTTACAACATCAACTCTACCGAGTTTATGACACCAATAGGTGGCGATGCCAAAACCGCCAATGGTCGTGGCTCAAAATCGACACAACGCTACATGGCACTGAATACCAACCAGTTGCTCACCTACGAAAATACATTCGATGGTGTGCATAGCATCAATGTGTTGCTCGGTCATGAGTTCAAAATGGACAAGAGCGAGGTGTTGAGTGGTCAAAAATCGCAGTTCTACGATCCAACCAACCCAGAATTTGAAACCGCAGGTTCGATCGACGCTCTTACTTCGTACACCTCGGCCTACAAAATTCAAGGCTTCTTGAGCCGTTTCGAGTACAACTACGCCGAAAAATACTATGTTTCGGCCTCGTATCGTACCGATGGTTCCTCTTATTTCGCACCCAAAGTGCGCTGGGGACACTTCTGGTCGGTTGGTGCTAGTTGGCGTATGAAAGAGGAGAGTTGGTTGCAGGGTGTTGATGCTATACACGACTTGAAACTGAAAGCCAGTTACGGTACGCAGGGTAACGACAATGTAGGTCTTGGCTCGGCACCATACCTCGACACCTACTCCTATGCCGAATCGACTGATGGTGGCAAAAAATCGCCAGTTCTCAGCAACCGCGGCAACCCCGACCTTACTTGGGAGAAGAGTAATAACTTGAATATAGGTGTTGAATTGGGTCTGTTCGACCGCTTGGACATCGAAGCCGACTTCTTTATCAAAGAGACCAAGGACATGATCTATGCCAAACCGCTGCCGCCTTCGGTAGGTTCGCCCGCCTATATGTATACCAACGAAATGGATATGCGCAACATCGGCGTGGAGGTAACTCTTGGTGCTACTTTGCTGAAAACGCGTAACTTGAAATGGACCGTTGATTTGAACTTGACGCACTACAAAAACCAACTCACGCGCCTCCCATCCGACAAGCAGTCGCTTATCGACGCAGATGGCGGCTATGCTTCGGGCAGTTACTGGCGCTCGGTGGGCGGTAGTATCTACGACTTCTACGACTATCACTACCTTGGTGTAGAGGCTTCGAGCGGTCTGCCGATGTACGAAGTTACCGACGAAGACTATGCAAAAGCGCAAGAGACTGCTAAAGACAACGGCATTGCTTTCGACGAATCGGCCTATGGTCAGTTGGACAACGGTACGCGCTACGCCTACAAAACTGCCAACGCTTCGCAAAAAGTGCTGGGCAAAACAGCCATTCCCGATCTCTACGGCGGCTTGAACACCACACTGGAGTTTTACGGTGTCGATTTGAGCATACAGACGGCCTTCCAGATAGGCGGCTATGTGTACGACAGTTTCTACGGCTCGTTGATGGGTGGCGGCGACATTGGTGCTAACTGGCACAAAGACATATTCAAACGCTGGACATCGACCAACACCAATACCAATGTGCCGCGTGTGGGTATAAATTCGCAAGACCTCGGTCTGCAAGGCGATGCCACACTCACTTCGGCAAGTTATTTCAGCCTGCGCAACATCACACTGGGCTACACATTCCCGAAAAAGTTGATGGAAAAGGCCAAAATCAAAACGCTGCGCCTCTATGTCGTAGCCGACAACATTGCTTTGGCTTCGGCGCGCAAAGGCCTCGACCCACGCCAATCGTTCTCGGGTGCTACGGGCTATGTCTATTCGGCCATGGCTACAGTTTCGGGTGGTATCACCATTGGTTTCTAACTCTAAAAAACAACGACAGTCATGAAAAAATATCATTTGCTTTTGGTGATTTTGGCTGCAGCACTCCTGACAGCCTGCAAAGCCGACTACTTGTCGGTCGAAGATACAGCGACCATCACGGCCGACCGCTATCGCGAACTCATCGCATCGGATCCCTCGACACTCCAAAACAGTGTCAATGGACTCTATACCACCATGTATTGGGAATACAGCAGCGCAAACCACGACGAAATTGGTATTGGATCGGTACTACACGCTACCGACATGATGACCGAAGATATTGTGCAAACCAAAGAGCACTGGTTTACCTACGACTACCAACTCGAGTTTCGCATGAACAACTACCGCCGTCCCTATTCGGTGTGGACCATCTGCTATACCATGATCAATCAAGCCAACGATGTTATCGCATTGGTAGATCTTGATGTTGTCAATGGCAGTAAAAAAGATAGCACGGTTAATATACTGCGTAGTTGTTACGGACAGTCGCTTGGCATTCGTGCCTTGGTCTATATGTATCTGATTCAGATATTCCAAAACCCATTCACGGCAGAACCTACGGCTGCGGGTTCGGCTATCGACCGCAGCAAACTGGGCGTACCGCTCTACTTTGCCTCGAACGAAACCGACAAAGAGTCGAACTATAGCCGTAACACAGTTGGTGCAGTGCTCGATGCTATCGAAGCCGACCTACTGCAGGCCGAAAAGATGCTCGAAGGCGTGAAACGCTCTACCAAGGTGCAGATTGATAAAAGCGTGATTGAAGGTCTGTTGGCACGCTACTACCTGCTTGTTGGCAACTGGAGCAAAGCCGCCGAACATGCTCAGTTGGCCTACGCTGGCTATACCATCATGGACGAGGAGGAACTCGTATCGGGCGGCTTTATCGACCTCGCGTCGAAAGAGTGGATGTGGGGCTTCGATGTTACTACCGAAACATCGCTCATCTATGCGTCGTGGTACTCGCACATTTCGAATCTTGCACCGGGCTACGCTGGTGGCGGCTATGCACCGCGCGCCATCGACAAACGCCTCTACGAACAGATTCCAGAAACCGACTTCCGCAAACGCTGGTTTAATGGGCCCAAAGGCGACAAAACACAGTCGCAATCGGGTGCGCAAGGTGCCTACGCCAATGTTAAATTTGGCTGGGACGGCACTTGGACTATGGACAACCCCTATATGCGTGCTGCCGAGATGTATCTGATTGAGGCCGAAGCCAAAGCGCGCCAGGGCAACGAAGCGGGGGCAGCCGAAGCACTGAAACCGCTGATGGCGAAGCGCGACACCGCTTGGAACGCCACCTCGGTATCGGTCGAAGATGTGCTGTTGCAACGCCGCATCGAACTCTGGGGCGAAGGCTTTGCCTATTTCGACCTGAAACGCAACTACCGCGGTATCGACCGCACCTACGATGGTAGCAACCACCGCAAACCCGACGGATTCATCAAAGTAGATGCTGGCGATGTGCGCTGGACTTATCAAATTCCGCTCCGCGAACTGCAAGAAAACACCGAAATAACGGACAACGACCAAAACCCATAAACAGCGGTTGCGTATAACAATGTTTTTCTGAAAAATAAAAAAGGAATTGTGCTATGAAAATAAATCTGAAAATAATGTTGCCAGCACTGTTGCTGCTTGTCGCACTTGCCGCCTGCGAAAAATCGCCTGTGAAGAGAGATTATGAGCTAGAGGTAGATACAGCACCGCAAGGAGTTGTTTCCTACGAGGCCGAGGTGTTTTATACCAAAGTGCGTGTACAGGGCAAAGTAGCCAACCACGAAAAACTCAGCGACTACGGCTTTCTCTATTGTGCCGATTCGTTGCTGAACAAAGCCGACGGAAACTTTGAAACTGCAGTGCAAAAGGGTTATATCACCGAAAACGAAATCATTTCGTTGAAAAAGACGGTCGATAGCGATGATTTGTCCTATGTGTTTTTTGGCAAGTTGCAGCCCAATACCGAATACACCTTTGCCACTTTTGCCATCAACTCGGCCGCTATCACATTTGGCACGCCCGAGTCGTTCAAAACTGGAGCAAACTATAAGAGTGTGTATGATTTGACACAAACCTCGAAGCAGTCCGAATGGGAAAGTTATGTTTCGGTTTTGGCATTGAGTACAGAGAATGTACGCCCCTTTGAGTATGTGTTGGACGAATTGACCAAAATGGGCTCATACATTTCGTATGCTAAAGCAGGACCAACTAGGTACACACCAGATAACTGGTTGATATTCAGTTCTGAAGTTGGTTTCGACATGACTTTCGAGTACTTGTTGTCGCCGTTGTCTGACAAGGTATCGGGCTATTACGAACGCTACGCTGTGCTTATCTCGACCGATTCGATTACAGCGGACAACTACCAATCGGCCGATGTGCTGTTCGAAGAGTACATCACGCCCGATTCTACCGTGAACGCTGACAGCACTGTAACACTGACTATTCCTACGCAAGCCGTTCGCAAATTGGCTATACCTGCCAAATACGAAAACCAAAAAGCGTGGATTGCTATTCGCCACTACAAGGACTACACGCAGGGATTGGAGGTGAAAGCCGTAAAACTTTGGTAACACAAAATTTATTCAGTAACATATTGTTTAATCTAAAAAAGAAAAAGCGATGAAAAAAGTTTATTTTACTCTTGCTTTGTTGGTCGCAACTTGCGTAGCCGCGGTTGCCGACGCCCCTAGAACCTTTGGTTCTGACATGAAAAAGGGAACAGTTATCCCTACTAAAAACGAGCGTATTATGCTAAATGCAAACCACAGTAAATCACTCGTTCCACAAAAAGCACCTGGCGACACCATCTATTTCGACGATTTCGAGGCCGAGACAACCACATGGACTTTCGACACATTGCAGTCGAAAAATATTGCACAACTTGGTCTTGCTAACGATGTAGAAGGTTGCTCGGAGTGTTTTAGTGCATTCAGTGGCACGCAATACTTGGCTTCTGGTTACGACCAAGACGAAGATGTGAAAGTTTACATCAAATCGCCTGCTATTACCCTTTCTGCTGGCGACTATTGGATTGGTGCCTTTTTCATGACAGGCGGTTCTAAATATCCATGTTCTGCAACTTTGGTCTATGGTAACACAGACAAAGTAGAGTCGCAAACAAAGATAATCTCCTTTACCGCCGAAGAAGTTAGTCAAGAGTGGACGCTGCTGAAGTATAAGGTTACTGTTACCGAGGGAAATTACTATTTCACTTTGATACCAGAATATGACAAAATGACTGAAACTGGCGGCGGTTGGTTCGTACTGATGGATAACTTTATGATTACGAAAAACGAGCCATTCCCACCCGAGCCAGAACTCGATCAAAACTCGCTTAATATCTATGGTGGCGAAGGTGTTTGGAGTTTGACAAACGACTCTGTTGCTGTAGCCTATTTGGCCAACGATAGTTCCAACATTACTGTGTACGCAAATTACGCTTATTGCGACACCGTGTATATGAAATACACCGAAGGAAAGGTAAAAGACTACTTTGCACAGAAATACAGCGATCTTGAAGTGTGGGTTCTCGACTCCGAAGATAACCCCATCGAAATAAACCTTTCGATGTATGGCGAAAGCGAAATGGGTAAAGATACTGTTTCCGACACGATTGCCATCTATCACGACTATGCCGACAAAGCCCACTCCGATGTAGTAACGAACCGTTCGTTGAACTATCGTGGCAGCAATGTATATCTTAGCCTATTGGGCGATAGGTATTATAACGAAACATACCAACCAGACCTCTTCACTGGTTATGGCGAGCGTTTTGCTGTGAATGGTCTTTATGCTGAAAGCGGCAGCGAGAAATTTGTACAACTCGATTCGGTTTCTTTGGTTCTCTATAACTACTGGCTGGAAGAAGAAAATCAGGCTAAAAAACTGAAAATCAGTGTATATGGCGAAAAATATGAACTGGACGATGACGGCGACATTGCTTTGGTAGGCATAGGCGACCTCTATGGTTCGGTAGAGATGACTTTTGCCGAAGCGTTTGGTACAGATACCTACATTTCGAAATCGCCCGAACTCGTAAGCATAAAATTGCCTACTCCGTTGTCGGTACCAGGCGTGTTCTATCTGTTTATCGAACCTATCGAAGAGATGGAACTTGGCTCGGACGAAACATGTGATGTTCTTTTCAATCAGGTTCGCTCTGGTTATTCTGAAGAAGCCATCAAAAACGGTGCTCTTTACTATCCTGCAAACTCGTTCTATGTTGTTTATCAAGGTAAGAAACAGAGTTGGTACGACTTTAATGGTGATTTCTACGAAAAAAACACGGGAAAGGCTTACTATAGCATTGCAGTTGGTTACTTGAACGCTGGTATCACATTCTATGCTGATGCCGTAGATCCCATACCCGACACCGCCATCAAGACGACGAAAGCCGATAGCCAGTTGTCGATTTATCCGAACCCAGCCAAAGAGGTGATCTACATCAACAATTTGACTTCGGACGCTTCGGCTACGGTTACCGATGTTACGGGCAAACAGATACTGTCGCTGTCGCATGTGCAGAATAGCATATCGGTATCGGGTCTGTCGAAAGGTATCTATTTCATCTCTATCAAAGATGCCGACGGCGTACACACCGCCAAATTTGTGAAAGAGTAATAGTTGCTTAAGCATTGTCGATATTGTGGGGTCGTGCTGGGCACGATCCCACAATTTTTTTTAGGGAATTTATAGAAGTCCCCTTAAAAAAAAGTTAATTTGCTGGATTTTTGCGCTAAAAAGCGTACCTTTGCTACAGATTTATTTTGACCAATGATGAAACATATTGCTAAACGGACGATTGTGGTCTTGGCGGCGTTGGTTGTGCCGCTGTTGCTGGGGGCTGTTCCTGCCTCGCCCGAGGCTTTCGAGGTGCTACAACCCGATGGTACACCGCTGTTGGTGCGCCTCGTAGGCGACGAAAACGCGCACTATATGCAGACTGTCGATGGTTGCCCTGTGGTACAAACCGCCGATGGTTGGTACGAATATGCCCAAGCCGCAGGCGACCGCCTGCAAGCCAGTGGTGTAGCAGCACGCAATGCACACGCTCGCTCGCTGCGCGACCGCCGTTTGGTGAAACGCCTCTCGCAAACCTTGCCGCAGCCAAAGGCCGCCTCGCGTATGGCGAGCGGCGCAGATTCGCCGCAGCGTTTTCCGCTGCAAGGGAGTCCGCAAAGTTTGGTTATTTTGGCGGAGTTTACCAACAAAAAATTTGTGATAACAGAGCCACAAGCGAAATTCACCGCGCTACTCAACGAAAAAGGGTACAGCCAAAACGGCGGGACAGGCTCGGCACGCGACTATTTCAGCGACAACTCGTATGGTAATTTCACGCCCGAATTTGTAGTGGTGGGACCAGTGCAACTCGACAACCCCTACAACTACTACGGCGAAAACGACAAGAGCGGCGACAAACGCGCCCGCCAGATGATAATAGACGCTTGTCGCAAAGCCGATACGCTCGGTGTTAATTTTGCGGACTACGATACCGATGGCGATGGCGTTGTGGACAATGTGTTTGTCTATTATGCTGGCTACAACGAGGCCGAAGGCGGTGGCGACAACACCATTTGGCCGCACCGTTGGAAAATTTCGACGCTGCAAAGCCTGAAAATCGACGGCGTTTACATCGACGACTACGCCTGTACCTCGGAATTGCGTGGCAAATCGGGTTCGACCATGTGCGGCATTGGCACTTTTGTACACGAGTTTGGCCATGTGCTTGGTCTGCCCGACCTTTATCCTACCGATGGTTCGGAACACACCACACTGCGCAGTTGGGATGTGATGGACTATGGGCCTTACAACAACAACGGGCGCACGCCTCCTGCCTATTCGGCCTATGAACGGTTTTTCTTGGGCTGGCTCAAACCTACATTGCTGAAAGACCCCACTTTTGTAACGCTCGACACACTGACGGTATCGAACGAGGCGTGTATCATCACCCAAACGCGTGCACACAATTTGAGCGGCACACGCCCATCGCCCAACCAGTTTTTTATGCTCGAAAATCGGCAGAAAAAAGGGTGGGACACCTACTTGCCAGCGCATGGTTTGCTGGTAACGCGCGTGAACTACAATTCCACCAAGTGGAACTACAACACCGTGAACAACGACCCAACGAACATGGGCGTGGCGATTATGGCCGCCTATCCATCGGCTTTCAACACCACCAGCGACACCTATCCGGGCAGCCGCAATGTAACGGTTTATCGTCCTACGCTCAACAGCGGTGAGGCGATAGGGCAAGCCTTGACCTATATCGAAGAAAAAAATGGCATTGTTTCGTTCCGCTACGATGGCGGTGGCGACGGCTTTCCGTCGTACGACGAGTTTCCTGCGTCGCTCGATATGTTCACCACCATTCAGCAAGTAGCATCCGATTCGCAAAGCGTGGCAGTGCGTGGGCGTTGGATAGACGAGCCGCTAAAAGTTTCGCTCAAGTCGGGCGAAAAATTCCAGATTGCCATTGCCGATTTGGTGGAAGCGCCAGTGTGGGGCAGTTCGCTCACCTTTGCGCAGAGTGCCGATTCGTTGATCGATGCTACGCTGTTGGTGCGCTATTTCCCAGAAATTGCCTCGTTCGGTGCTACCGATCGCGACACTATTTTGCTTGTCAAAGACAAATACACCACATTCGAAATTGCCATTTCGGGCAAATCGACACGCCCTGTGTTGGTCGAAGTGCCAGTGGCTACCGAGGCAACCGACACCACAAGTAGTTCGTTTGTGGCGCATTGGGACGCAGCTTTCGATGCTACGGGTTACTATCTTTCGGTCTATGCTGTGAGCGAAGGCACCAGCGCGCTTGTCGAAGGTTTCGACAAATACACTACATCTGACACTGCGCCAATCGATTGGGAATCGTCGTTAGATGTGGTAAATACCGTGATATTTGGCGATACAACGCCATCGCTTGTGTTCACCGAAAATAGCGACACGCTTGTTACCGAACGCTACATTTTCCCGATTGATAGTATCGGTTTTTGGTTGCACGGCATGAGTGCTACTGGGAGTCTGCTCAAAATAGAGGCGTTCGATTCGGTTTGGTCGCCTGTCGATTCGCTAGTTATAACTGCTTCCACAAAACGCACATCGGTGCATTTTGCGCTACCCGCAGGCAACACCTATACGCGCTTCCGCATCACCTATCAAAAGAAAGACGGCAAGGTGCTTTTCGACGATTTTACCGTCTATTTTGCCCAAAATGTAGAGTACAAACTGCGGCATCAATTTGTCGATTCGCTCAGCTACAGCGTCGAAGATCTGAATTTCAAAACCGAATATCGCTATCGTTTGCAGGCCACCGACAAGACGGAGTATTACGAGAACATCACCGATTTTTCGAACGAAATTTCGGTAACAACCTCTGATGCCATTTGCATTGTCGCTAATCCATCGCTGAAGGTATTTCGTCTATCGGACAACACTTACGAGGTGCAATTGGATTCTGTCAGAGCGAACCATCATCTCTATATTTATACCATTGATGGGCGGATGCTCGTAGACATAAAAGTGGGCGACACCGAAGAGAGAGTAAAACTGCCTTCATTGCCCAACAACACTATCTATTTGTTGAAATATTCGCCCGAAAAAGGCAGACGCCGCAACGATCCATCGGCCAAATTATTTGTCCAGCCGTTCTGATAGCGAATTTTTATCCAATCAACAAATTGTTAAAAAGGGCGCAACACACTGCGTCCTTTTTGTTGTTTTGATTAAGTTTTTCCGCAATTTGGCGCAAATGTTTTAAGAAAATTCCAACCCTACCCCTGCCATTCGGCAGGTACTCCCCTTGAAAAGGGGAGAGGACTGTACCAATTTGGACGCGAACCTGTCCCCTTTGCAAGGGGACGAGCGAAGCGGAGGGGTTAATGCCAATGTAGAATTAAGAATTGACGGCTGGTGTTGGCTGCGTGGCTTTTCCCCCTTCGGGGGAAACGGGAAAGGGGGCGAGAACCAAGACGATTTCAAATTTCAAATTTCAAATTTCAAATGTAACCATTAGAAACATAGAAACAAAAATTGCGGTAGCAATTTTGAGAAACCAGAAACTAGAAACTAGAAATCAGAAATTACTTTCAACTTTATACACTTTATAGACTTTTCACTTTATAAACTTTCATACTTTCATACTTTCATACTTTCTTGCTACTTGCTACTATTATTGTCCATTATCAATTATTTTCGTACCTTTGTAGGTTTGGAATTGCAGTCGTTAATCATCGAAATTATTTGAAACAATTATGGGAAATCTTGTGGCTATTGTTGGGCGACCGAATGTGGGCAAATCGACGCTTTTTAACCGCCTGACCAAGACGCGGCGCGCCATTGTGAACGAAGAGGCGGGCACCACGCGCGACCGTCAATATGGCTTGAGCGACTGGTGCGGACGCTCATTTTCGGTGGTCGATACGGGCGGTTGGGTGGTCAATTCCGACGATGTGTTCGAGGAGGAGATCAACCGTCAAGTGAATGTGGCCATCGAGGAGGCCGATGTGATTATGTTTGTGGTGGATGCGCAAAACGGCATCACCGACCTCGATATGCATGTGGCCGAAATTCTGCGACGCAGCCGAAAACCAGTCATTCTTGTGGCAAACAAGGTCGATACTTTCGATTTGCAATATCAAGCGGCCGAGTTTTACGGACTTGGGCTCGGCGAACCGTTCATCATGTCGGCCATCAACGGTTTGGGCAGCGGCGAGGTGCTCGACGAACTGCTGAAACATCTGAAACCCGATGTGAACGACGAGTTGGAGGAGTTGCCGCGCATTGCCATTGTTGGGCGACCGAATGCGGGCAAATCGTCGCTGGTAAACGCCTTTATCGGCGAAGAGCGGCACATTGTAACCGATGTGGCTGGCACCACGCGCGACTCAATCTACACCAAATACGACAAGTTTGGACACGCGTTCTATCTAGTCGATACGGCAGGCATTCGCAAGAAGGCAAAAGTGAACGAAGATGTTGAGTATTACTCGGTTATACGCGCCATTCGTGCCATCGAGAGTGCCGATGTGTGCATTCTGATGATTGATGCCACGCGCGGTATCGAGAGTCAAGATTTGAACATTTTTTCGCTCATTCAGAAGAACCGCAAAGGCCTTGTTGTGTGCGTGAATAAGTGGGATTTGGTCGAAAACAAGGAGGCGAAAGACATCAAAAACTACGAAAAAGCCATTCGCGAGCGGCTTGCGCCATTTGTCGATTTCCCGATTGTTTTTGCCTCGGCACTCACCAAACAGCGCATTTTCAAGGTCATCGAAACGGCCATGCAGGTTTACGAAAACAAGTTCCGCAAAGTGCCGACCGCCAAGTTGAACGAATTTTTCTTGCCGCTGATCGAAAACTATCCGCCGCCCGCCTACAAAGGCAAGTACATCAAGATAAAATATGTAGCGCAACTGCCTGATACACAAGTGCCTACATTTGTCTTTTTTGCCAATTTACCGCAATACATCAAAGCGCCGTACCTGCGTTTTTTGGAGAACAAATTGCGCGAAAACTGGGACTTTCACGGCACACCGATTCTTTTGTTCCCAAGACAAAAGTAGTTAGTAGTGAGCAGTGGTGCGGCAGAGCCGCAATTTCAAATTTCAAATTTCAAATTTCAAATTTCAAATGTAACCATTAGAAACATAGAAACAAAAATTGCGGTAGCAATTTTGAGAAACCAGAAACTAGAAATCAGAACCCAGCACTAATGCGTTAAACTAATCAACCCAATAACCCAACTTTCACACTTTCACACTCTTTCTACATACTCAGCACGCAGACGATTTTTTGGCGGATTTTGGCACCGTCGGGGTGCACGGCTTCGACAAAAATGACATACACACCCACGCCGCAGAGCGCATCGCTGTCGTTGCGGCCGTTCCAATAGATAGTGCCTTCGGTGCCTGTGAGTTCGCCGCCGAGCAGCCGCCGCATACGCGTGCCAGTGGGGTTGTAGATGGTGATGGTGGCTGTGAAACCGTCGTGCGGCAGGCGGTAGTTGATGGGCAGCAGGTCGCGGAAGCCGTCGTTGTCGGGCGTGAAAGTTTCGTATTCTAACCAAAAATTCTGCTTCTCTTCGTCGTTTTCCGACTCCAAATACTGCGAATTTTGTCGCGCTGGCGTGGCGTAACCCACCTCAAACGAGGCCGATTGCCAGTTGTCGGCTTGCTGCGTGGGCGCATGCGGATTCACACGCTCGAGCGACACGCCCTCGGGATCGCTCACAAATGCGTGGTGCATTTTGGCGGTGTAACTCATCTCGTCTATCACCGTGCCGTCGTTCAACACAATGATGATATTGCCCTCGTCGTCGTTCAATGATGGCAGTTTCACCGTAGCAAAATAGCCGTCGTCGGGGCAATCGTATTGAGCGCACACCTTGTCGCGGTCGCTGGTCAGCACCAGATAGGCGTGCGGCGCAACAAGGCGCGGTTCGTTGCAGATGGCGGTGCGGCTATCGAGTTCGCCATTGCGGCGGCGCGTTACAAGCAGTTGCCCAAGGTCGAGTGTCTTGTCCGAAATGTTCCACAACTCCACAAAATCGACACCATCGTCTTTCGGGTTGAACAGAATTTCGTTCAGCACAATGTCGCCCACTTCGGGTGTTACTGGCAGCGCAATTTCGCGCTCCACAGTGCCGAGCGGCAGACTATCGACACAAAAGAGATTTTCGACGACAAAATTTTCTAATTTGTTGGTAGTCAGTTTGTTATATAATTTCAACTGCGCAACATTGGCATGCGGTTGCGCTATTATTATGGTGTCGATGCCGAGCGACAGACGGTAGTTGCTTTTGTCGGCCAGTGCGGCCTCGTCCATCGTTTTCGAGAAACAGAGCGTAACGGTGTCGCTTGTGGCTGCGATGTATTCGAGTCGCGGCGCACGTTCGTCGGGCAGTTCGGCCGCCACAGAGTTGGGCTGTCCGGGCGTGCCACCGCTGGCATCTTCCGATGGCTTCCAATTTTCGGCGTGATTGTCGAGATAATCGCCGTCGATGCGCTCGAGCGACCAGCCGCCGTCCTTTTTGAATGCCGCATTGCCGTACCATTTATCGGTGAAATCGACCCACGCAACGAGGTTTTTTTGCGCATCGAAAAGTTGCACCACTGCGCCCGAGTTTGGAATCAGTTGCCACGGCGCAGCGACCACAGTTCGACCGTAGGGCTTAAATTCCGCCGTCGCATTTTCGGCACAGAGAATGGCGTAACTGCGCGGTTGCAGCGTGCCTTCGGCGATTGTCGCCCATTTGTTGTTGATGGCGAGCGTCCAGCCCGCAAGGTCGATGGCGGTGTCGGTGCGGTTGTATATCTCGAGAAATTCGTGCAGCGGCAGTTGGTTTTGTGGCTCGGGGTCGGCCATTATTTCGCTGAAAACGATGTCGTATTTGCGCACCGTTTGCTCGGGTTTGATGTAGGGATTGCCCGCCGCCGAAATGCTGTTGCAGAGATATTTGTTGCGGCCGTTGGTCTTCGAGTAGCAAAACAGCAGCCCAGTGTAGCGCGCATTCAGGTTGGTGCGGTCGCGGCAGTCGCCCTCGAGCGTAAATTCGCTTTCGCCAGCAAGTCGCGAGTAGAGTTGCCATGTGCCAGCCGAGTCGCGCGTCAGTTTCAGGTCGATGCCTGTGCAGCCAGCGGTTCGCCCATCGCTGCCGTCGATTATTTTTGTGGTTTTCGTGCCATTTTGTCGGTAGAGCGCCACCTCTTTGCTGCTGTTGCCAATCCACACGAAATAGCCGTTGAGTGCGCCATCGAGCGTGGTGGTGTCGGCCACCACATAGAAGCGCACGTAGTTGTAGTTGGTCAGTTCCAAATCGGCAAATGTGAGCGAAATTTGCCATTCGGCGGCCAAAATTGCCTGCGACGGACGGCTCAAATAGGCGTAATTTCTGCTGCTGCTCGCCACGGTGTCGTTCAGCACAAGTTGGTTGGTGGTGGCATCTATTCCCTTGATGTAAAACTTGTCGCGCGTGCCTTGCCACGCCGTATCGAGTTCTGTGCCATTGTCGAGAAAATCGTCGTAGAATTGCGCCGAAACGCCTATCGACGAAAACGCCGCCAAAATCGTCAAAAATTGTTTAAGTGCCATATATTTCTGATAATTTTTGTACCTTTGCCTTCCGAAGTTTCAACAAAATTACGCAAAAAAAATCAGACCTGCAAATCTTTTTTTAGTAGCAAGAAGCAAGTCGCAAGAAAGGTAACAATGGATAATTGACAATGTAGGGACGCACCGAGTGCGTCCGAAATAATCAACCAATCAATAATTGTAGAGCCGCCACAATGTGACGGCTCTACTTTAATGAAAAATGAACAATAATCTGGCGGCGCTGTTGCGTGCGAACCTGTCCCTTTTGCAAGGGGACGAGCGCAGCGGAGGGGTTGGAATCAAATCAACAAAAAAAACGGCGCATTTCTACCTTTTCTCAATTTGAAAATTGAATCGTTTCGCTATTCCAATAGCCTTGATTCGCCATTGACAAAGATTTTGCGTGGGTGAACTTGGTACGAATCGGAAGATATGTCCCATTCCGTGCGTTGGTATTCGGGCGGCAGCACAATATCGGTCATGCCGCAAATGGTGTAGAAGATATTTTCGGCGTGTGTTGGCATTGTTGCGTGTTTTTTCAACATATCGATTTTCGCGCCATTTTGTTCGCCATACGAGTCGGAATACCAAATGAAAAATGGCACATGGTATTCGTTGGTATCGCAAATGGCACCATGCCAGCCTTTGGTGGCTGTAATAGTTTCTCCGTGGTCAGAAACATACCAAAGTGCGCTTTCGCCGCGCTGTTTCAGCGTATCGACCAAATTGTTCAGCAAATAGTCGGTGTATAATATGGTGTTGTCGTACGCATTGATAAGAAGACTGTCGCTCTCTGTCTGTTTGTCGAATTTGTTGTTGGGGTGCCACTTGTCAAATTCTTTCGGAAAATTATCATAATAGCAATGAGAACCAGTGAGTTGGAACATGATAAATGTCTTGTCGTACAGTCGCGAAACCGAATCGATTTTTTCAAACACTTCCGCATCAGACGACACATCGATGGCATAATCCGCACCTTGGTAGAGATATGCGCTCGAAGGTTGAGCAAAAAGTCCCCGTTTGATAACAATGGTTGTGAAGCCATTTTCCTTGAACGGTTGAACGATGCCCTTTTCCATGTGTAGAATGGGATTGCTGTCGGCTGTCGCACGCGAAATGATGATTGGAACGGAAATAGATGTGGCGCACCCGCCTGTGTAGTAGTCTTGAAAGAAAATGATATTGTCTTGCGCACCAATCAATGGTGTTGTGTTGCGTTGGTATCGACCGTTTAGCGCAAAATTTGCATAGCGCACCGATTCGCCGATAGCCAAAACATAGGTCTCTTTGCCTTCTACACTTTTGGCACGCGTCGAATGAAACTCAAAATCGCTGCTTTGAGTGCTTCTGTAGAGTTGGCGCACCGTGATTTTTGTAAGATGGACAATGTTCAAAGGCGGCACTTCCAGCGTGCTGTGGAATATCTGCGACTTGAATATGTACCAACTCGTTATTTTGCTCATATTTTCGTAGGGCATCAGTCCCAATATCATGAGCGATAAGCAGACAGCAAATGTTTTACAGCGCACGGCAAATGTGGCGATTGCCGACATGGCGTAGAAAACGCATATTCCTATGAAAAACAAAAATGCAGGAATAAGATACCACAATGCGTCCAAATTGTTTGTTGCAAATGCGGTGCTCTCTTCGGGCGTTGTCGTTATCAGAGCCATAAAATGGTCGCGATTCATATAGACTCCAAACGCACAAACCATGACCAGTTCGGTGAGCGTCAATAGCATGAAAAAAGAGAGCAGACTTATACTTATCGCCTTGTTTCGTATCAACAAAATGCCAGATGTTAGGCACATGCAAACCAATAATGGGCGGATAAAACTTAACCAAGTTTCGCCGTAACTTGCGACAAAAAATTTGATGCAGACTGGGCTGAAAAAGAAGCAGGTGAGTAATGCTCCGACGATGAAGTATGTGTAGTTTTTCGAGAATTTTTGTCTTGTCATAGATTGATAGATTTTGTGCAATGCTATCAATCTCGACCATATCGGGAATAATCACAAAAAAGATGTGAACCCTTTTGCGTTCACGAGAAGTCCGGAATGAAACCCCGCCAAATCTACAAAGAATTCACACTTAAGTGTGAAGCATGCTTGTAGATTTGTGAGTAGCCCAAACGAACTACCGTGAACACAGACTATTTCCGATAAGAAATTGTTTTCCGGACTTTTTCTTTGAACGCGAAATAATAGCCAATGCTTGTTATTGAAATATGTTTTTGCTGCCGCTGCAGTGCAGGGCAAAGGTACGAATTTTTGTTGAAAGTAAAAAGTGCGAAAGTAGGGACGCACCGAGTGCGTCCGAAATAATCAACCAATCAATAAATGTAGAGCCGCCACAATGTGACGGCTCTACTGTTTTAATGAACAATAATTTGTTGGTGTCGGTGGGCAGTGCGGTTTTTGCCGTGCAGAAGGCGTTGGGAACCACTTAATTCTTAATTCAAAATTCTTAATTGGCACTAACCCTACCCCTGCTCCGCAGGTACTCCCCTTGAAAAGGGGAGAGGACTGAACCAACTTGAACACGAACCCGTCCCCTTTGCAAGGGGACGAGCGAAGCGGAGGGGTTGGAATCACTTCAACAGAAAAGGACGCGCGCCGTGCGTCCCTACTTTTAACTTTACAAACTTTATAAACTTTCAAACTAATTTCGTATCTTTGCCTTCCGAAATTTCAACAAAATTACGCAAAAAAAAATCGGACCTGCAAATCTTTTTTTAGTGAGTAGTGAGAAGTTAGAAGTGTTTTTTTTGAGAAGATAGAATATAGAGCATAGAACATAGATTTTTTAATTACCCAATTTCTTAATTTCCAATTATCTAATCAAATAGGGTGGTGTTTGGCGCAAAATTCATAATTTTAAATTCAAAATTCTTAATTAAACGGAAGGCTTTTCCCCCATTCGGGGGAAACGGGAAAGGGGGCGACGACCAAGACTAATACTAAGACGCTGACTTTTGCGCAATTTGAAATTTGAAATCTGAAATCTGAAATCACAATATGATATGAAAGTAGCAATCGTAGGCGCGAGTGGCGCCGTGGGACAGGAATTTTTGCGGGTGCTGGCCGAGCGTCAGTTCCCCATCGACGATTTGGCGCTGTTTGGCTCGTCGCGGAGCGCAGGCCGTGAATACGAATTTTGCGGCAAGCACTATCGGGTGCAGGAGTTGCGCCACGGCGACGATTTCAAGGGCGTTGGCATCGCTTTTGTGTCGGCTGGGGCGTCGGTGTCGCGCGAGTTTGCCGCCGACATTACCAAGTTTGGCACGGTGATGATCGACAATTCGAGCGCATTTCGCATGGACGAAAATGTGCCGCTGGTGGTGCCCGAAGTGAATGCCGCCGATGCCAAAATGTGTCCGCATGGCATCATTGCCAATCCCAACTGCACAACGATACAAATGGTTGTGGCTCTGCGAGTTATCGAGGAGTTGTCGCACATCAAACGCGTGCATGTGGCCACCTATCAGGCGGCGAGCGGCGCTGGCGCATCGGCCATGGCCGAACTGGAACAACAGTACCGCGAAATGCTTGATGGTAAGCCAGTTACGGTGAATAAATTTGCCTACCAGTTGGCCTACAATGTGATTCCGCACATCGATTTGTTTACCGACAATGGCTACACCAAAGAGGAGATGAAAATGTATAACGAAACGCGCAAAATCATGCATTCCGACATCGAAGTGAGTGCTACTTGCGTGCGTGTGCCAGCCCTTCGTGCCCACAGCGAAAGCATTTGGGTCGAAACCGAAGAACCGCTGAAACTCGACGATGTGCGCGAGGCATTTTCGGCTGCCGATGGCATTGTTTTGCAGGACAATCCCGACCAGCGCGACTACCCGATGCCGCTCTTTGTGTCGGGCAAAGATGCCGTGTATGTCGGCCGATTGCGCAAGGATTTGGCAAACCCGAACGGACTGGCTTTCTGGTGCGTGGGCGACCAAATACGCAAAGGCGCAGCACTGAATGCAGTGCAGATTGCCGAGTCGCTTATTCGTGATAAATAAATGTAATGCGCTGTTTATGAAGAGATTAGCAATTTTTTCGACCGCCCTTTGCCTGCTTGTGGCTTGCTCGGTTTCGGGATTCGAATCGCTCGACAACGATGCATTCGAACGCCTGATTGCGACCGATGGCGTGCAACTTGTCGATGTGCGTACTGCCGACGAATTCGCCACCAAACCGCACATTGCTGGTGCGATGAATATCGATGTGAAAGCCGCCGATTTTGCCGAACAAGCGCAAGCATTGCTCGACAAAGAGAAAAGGGTGGCGGTCTATTGCCAGCGCGGTCGCCGCAGCAAAATGGCAGCGGCACAACTGACCGAACTCGGCTACGAGGTTTACGAGTTGAACACAGGCATCGAAAATTGGAAAAAAGCCGAAAAACCAGTAGAATAGACGATGAAACGCACCGCCACAGCACTGATTTTTGCACTTTTGACCTATTGCGCATGGGGTCAAGACACGCTGCGCTTGCATACGGTCGAAAATGTGCTGACGGTGAGCCTTGGCGCGACTTTCGTTACCGACGAATATCTGTCGGTGTTGCCCTATTCGGGCGTCAGTTTTGGGCTCGACAACGAGTGGTGGCAGACTTTTCGCCGCCACAGCGCATGGACGCATGTGGGCGAGGTGCGCTTGACGGGCGGCACGCTCGGTAATGCGCGCGGTAGCAATACGATGGTCGGTTTTGGCGTGCGTGGCGGCTGGGGCGCGCACTACAACTATACGCCTGTCGCCAATCTCACCATTTTGGCGGGCGCGCTGGCCGATGTCGATTATTATGGCCGCGTGCTGGTCAAATCGGTCAATAAACCCTACTCGATGGATTTGGCGATGGCACTGAATTTGTCGGCTGGCGTGTCGTACATATTCAACGCCAAACGCAGCGCATACCGCCTGCGCTATATGGCGCGCACGCCGTTTTTGGGCTGTATGTTCGCCCCCGAAATGGGGCAGTCGTACTACGAGTTGGCATCGTCGCTCGATGGCACAGCGCACTTTGCGTCGTTCCACAACCGCCTGTCGCTGTTGCACGAACTCACGCTCGATATGCGCTTCCGCCGCAGCACTTGGCGCATTGGCGTGGCACACGATTTCCTGCGCGTGTCGGTCAATCACCTCACTTTCAGCCGCGAACAGGTGCGCTTCGTCATCGGTACGGTGTTCGACAAGTGTGTGTTCGGTGGCAAACGCCGCCCCGAACCGATCGATTCGGTTTGGTAGTTGCGAAGACGGTACTTGTTGTTAAAAAATAAATGTCATTCGCAAAAAGGTGTGATTTGACGCAGTTCTGATAAATGTGCGAATAGCGTACTTTTCGATGTAAAATATATGCCATTCGCAAAAAAAATAGAGAGCAATATGCAGTTTTTGAAAAAGAGATATGCGCCGATGATGTTGCTGCTGCTGGCGCTGGCGGCGTGCGACAAAAATTCCGTCAGTTCGGTTACGCTCGACCGCAACGATTTGTCGCTGCAAGTGGGCGAACAGTACCAGTTGGAGGTGATAGTCAATCCGCTGTCGGCGGCGATGGATAACAGTGTGTCGTGGGAGTCGAGCGACGAGGCGGTGGCTTTGGTGGCGTCCGATGGTACGGTTACGGCCGTCTATACGGGCGAGTGCGTCATCACGGCCAAGGCGGGCGGAAAATCGGCTTCGTGCAAGGTAACGGTCGGCAAACTCGACTACGATTTTGTGTTCGACCGCGCCACAGCACTCTACTATGGTGATGCCTACGAAAAAGGCACGAACACTCTGACACTCAGACTTTTAGGCGACGGCATCACGCTCGACGACGAGGGCGCACTTGTGGGCGAAGGGCTATTTTTCAATATCGATATGAGTTTGCCGCTTGGTCAGCGCACGGTGCCTGCGCACACTTTTGAGTTGGACAGTAGTCGCGCGGAATACACTTTTGTTGCAGGGACTTTGGAAACAATCGACGGCACGCAATACGCCACAGGCACTTTTGTGGGGCAGCGCACCGCCCAAGGTCTGACCGTGGTTTTCGTCAAATCTGGGGCGTTTTGGGTGAAGGAGTCGAGCGGCAGTTACACGCTCGAAGGCCGTTTCGAGGGTGAAAATCAAGAGACGATTGTCATCGCGTTTTCGGGCAAAATTGCGACGATCGACAGGAGTGGCGAAACGCCTTTGGCGACCTACAATTTTGCCACTTCTGCGTTGCAACAGACTGTTTTAACGAACACGGTGAGCGGTCTCAATCAGTTCCAATTTACCGCCGTCGATGCCGATACAACGCTCATTTTCACGCTCTATGCGCCGTTGAGCGTAACCGACAAATGCCCTGTTGGTGCGTACGATTTTTCGGGCGTGCGTCCCTATTCTATTGCTTCGGCGGCGTTCAAAATGGGCAATAGTGCGTTTGCTGTTGCGCGCGGCGAGGTTTCGGTTGCCGAAAGTGCTGACAACCAGACTATTTCGTGCCGATTTGTGGACGAAACAGGGCGCGTTGTGAGCGGCACTTTCACCGACATTCGCACCGATTGATTTTCGGGAAATTCTATTTTGCGAGCAGTAGTTCGACGGCTTTTTCTACGATGTCGTCTTTGCCTTGCGCTGCCAGTTCGTCGGTGAGATTGATAGGCAAATCGGGCGCAACGCCGCCCTCTATTGAGCGTTTGTCGCAGTCGTACATCGGCACACTCGACAGGCGCACCAGCCAGCCGTTGGGCAGTTCGTACGAGAGTGGCATGCCGCCGCCGCCGCCCGTGGTGCCGCCCACAAGCGTGGCGTTGGGCGCATAGCGCATGGCGTTGGCAAAACTGTTTGTTGCGCTGTAGGCGCGGCAGTTGATAAGCACCGCCACCGATTTTTTCCACTTATACGGCATGGTCGCCGCATCAATTTCGATGGGCTGCATCGCCGAAAAATCGTTGTGCCCCAGCCCTGTTTTGTGCCGCCAATAGCCCACGGTTGTGGTGGCGTCGAAAAATGTCGAGGCTAATTTGTAGGCGTTGTCCAAATCGCCGCCGCCGTTGCTGCGCACATCGACAATCAGCCCTTGGCAGTTGGCAAAATAGTCCAACACATACCACATATTTTTTGCCGAAAAACTGTTTTCGAACGAACTGTAGCGCAGGTAACCGATTTTCCCGTCGAAAATGCGCTGGTAGTAGAGTCCGCCCGCAATGTTGTACCGCTCGATGTAGTTGTCCATCAGCGTGGCATCGTAGTTGGTGGGTAGCGAGTCGTACCAAGCGGTGTTGCGCGACACATCGAAATCGGAGTAGAGATTGACATGGCCGTCGCGCAGCGAGTCGAGCATGCCCGACAGCAGACCAAACAGCGCGCGTTCGCCGCCCGAAAGCGTATCGACTTTGGCGCGATATTCGTCGTGAATTGCCTGCCAATCAATTCCTTTTTCGTCGAAATAGCAATACTTCTCGTCGATTATCTGCCACAACGCCTCGAAATTGCCCATAGGCGTGTTGGGGCGCAGACTGTCCGACGGCTTGGAGCAGGCCACCAGCAGGGCGGCGCAAACGGTTGCGATAGAGAGCCTGATGTTCATGTTGCTATCTTTTTTGAGCGGTTACAAAACGCTTTTTGCCGAACGAATCGTCTGCCACAGCGACTTGCACAAAACCTTTGGTGCGCACCAAATCGGCAGTTTCGTCGGCCAACCGATGGTTTATTTCGAAAAATAGTTTGCCGCCATGGTTGAGATGTGTCGCAGCGAAATCGGCTATTTTGTCGTAAAAAAGCAGTGGATTTTCGTCAGGAACAAAGAGCGCCAACGCAGGTTCGTAGTCCGTAACATTGCGCTCCATGGCGGCGCGCTCCTCGTTCAGCACATAGGGCGGATTGCTCACAATGGCATCGTAGGTGCGGCGTATGGCGAGCGGTTGCAGTATGTCGAATTGTGCAAAATCGACCTGCACGCCGTTGGTCTGTGCGTTTTTTTTGGCTACCGCCAACGCTTCGGGCGACACATCGCAAGCCGCAATGTGCGCTTGTGGCAGGCGTTTGGCCAGCACAATGGCGATACAGCCGCTCCCTGTGCCGATGTCGAAAATCTGCGCGTTGGCCGCCACATTTTGGCTCACAAGTTGTACCAATTCGGCGGTTTCGGGGCGCGGAATCAGCACATTTTTGTTCACCGCCAAGCGCACCCCGCAAAAATCGGCATAGCCCAAAATGTATTGTATCGGCTCCTGCTTTTTCAGTCGAGCGATGGCGGCGCACACGGTGGTTTGTTGCTCGGCGGTCAAGGTCAAATCGTCGTGTGTGAGCAGGTCGGTGAGCGACCAGCCCACCACTTCGGCCAGCAACAAACGAACAAGAGCCTTCAGTTCTCCTTGCGGATAAAAGGCTGAAAGCTCCGATTCTATCTCTTTTGCAACCGACATCGTGCTTATTCCGACAGCAGCATCGGCATGAGCAGCATCAGCAGGTCTTCGTCCTTTTCGTTTTCGAAAGGCATGATGATACCTGCGCGCGACGGGTCGGCCAGCGCAATGGTAACATCGCTGCTGTCGATATTACTCAAAATCTCGATGAGGAACGGCGCTTTGAAGCCGATGGCAATCTCTTCGCCCTCGTATTGGCAAGCCAATGTCTCTTCGGCCGAAGTCGAAAAGTCGATGTCTTGCGCCGAAATCACCAGTTTGCCCGCGGTGATAGAGAGTTTGATGAGCCCAGTGCCTTGGTTCGAGAATGCGAACACGCGCTTGGCGGCGTTCATCAGCAACAGGCGGTCGATAATCAGTTTGTACGGATTGTTCTGCGGAATCACGCCGTTGTAGTTCGGAAAACGCCCTTCGATTTGGCGGCAAACCATCGTGTAGGTTGGCAGACGGAAGGCGATATTTTTGCTGTCGAAACTAACTTCGACTTCGCCTTCTCCCTTACCGATAACGGCTTTCAGCACATTGGCAGGTTTCTTTGGCAGAATAAATGCCGCCTCGAATCCGCTCTGCACGCCAGTGTTGATGTAGCGCACCAGTTTGTGTGCGTCGGTGGCGACAAAGGTGAGGCTTTCGGGTTTGATGTCGAACAGCACGCCAGTCATCGTTGGGCGCAGGTCGTCGTCGGCAGTGGCAAAAATGGTTTTCGAAACGCCGTTGGCCAGCACGCCGACAGGCATTTTCAGCGTCGATGCGTCGTCGCCGAGTGCGGGCAGTTGTGGGTACTCTTCGCCGCGCAACCCAACGAAATTGTAGTTGCCGTTTTCGGTTTTCACCACCACCGAAAGGTTCTCCTCGTCGATGTCGAATTGCAGTGGTTGCTCCGAAAACTCTTTCAGCGCGTCCATCAGCAGTTTAGCGTTCACTGCCAAGCAGATGTCGCCCGAGGCGTTGGCAATTTCGAGCGATGTAACGAGCGTCGTTTCCAAGTCGGACGCTGTGAGCGACAGGCGGTTACCTTCGACTTTCAGCAAGAAATTATCGAGGATTTGCAGCGAATTTTTGGTGCTGATAACGCGACCAATCGATTGCAGATGGCTTAACAAAGCCGTGCTTGATACTGTGAAATTCATATCTGTGTTGTTTTTTTGTTATTTACAAAAT
The DNA here is from genome assembly GCA_963659365.1 of Acutalibacteraceae bacterium. Taxonomy (GTDB): domain Bacteria; phylum Bacteroidota; class Bacteroidia; order Bacteroidales; family Paludibacteraceae; genus W0P28-013. The sequence goes on from CAVKTI010000003.1 coordinate 87,987, forward strand.
GGTGTTGCTTCTGTAATTTGCAAAGATAGAAAAAATAATTGGAAAATCAAAAAAAATCGGCATAATTTTTTGTCGAGGCGTTATTGGTTGGGTGCAAAGGCGAATTTTGCCTTGCAAAACGACTGTCCAGCGTCCGATTTTAGGTCGAAATGGTAGCCTTCGGCAGTGCCAGCGCGCAGAATGCTCACCGTTTCGCCAAAGCGTGCTTCGCGCACATAGTTGATGTCGAATGTGGCGATGTGTTGCCCATCGAACTGCGCCAAATCGAGCGTGTCGAGCATCCACTGAATGTATTTCATGCTGTTGGTGTGCGCGTTGAAATCGATGTCGCTGTAGCGCACGGTGTGCGTGGCGAGTGGCGCAGTGTGCAGTTCGTCGATGCGTTTGGGAGCGGCGGCTGCCACCTCCTGTTCGGTGCAGAATGGGCGCAAATCGACCTGTTCGAGCAGATTGACGGGGTGGCGCGTGTCGTAGTCGAGCACCGACCAGAGCGATGTGGCTTCGCCGATGAGGCTGCCAGCGTGGTCGAAAATGCGGAAGTAGCGCGCCGACGCCAAGCGGTTGCAGTCGCGCGGCCAAGTTTCAATCTCGATGTCGTCGTTCACACGAGCGTAGTGCGCCATTTCGAGGTGCAGCCGCGAAAGCACCCACGACAATCGGCGTTTGGTGAACGCTTCGATGCCAAAACCGAACGAGGTGGCCGACTGGCAGGCCGCATCGAGCAGGCAGTTGCCCAAAGCCGTGAGCGTCTGTTGCTGCGCAAAATCGACATCTTGCGGCATTATGTGGTATTTTATCCGAAGAATAGCCATCGTCTATTTGCGTTTTGGGATGACGAGCCGTTGCAGCGATTGTTGCTCCCACTGCTGCGGATAGCGGTAGTAGAAAAAGGCGGTGAGCAGCGTGGCAATCACGCCTACAGCGGCACCAGCGCACACATCTTCGGCAAAATGTTGCGACAGATAGATGCGCGAGTAGGCACCAATCATCGCCAGCACGAAGAATAGCGGTGCAGTCCACGCTTTTTTGATGCAGATGAATGTGAGGCAGAGCATGAGCGAAAAGACCGCCGCCGTATGCCCCGACGGAAAACTGTACATCTGGTGTAGCCGCACGCCATCGACATGGTGCAGCACCACATCGGGAAAATGTTCGGCAAAGAAGCGGCTCGGTCGTGGCGCGGCAATCAGCACTTTTATGGGATAGACCACCAGCGCGGTAACGCCTTGCGAGAGCAGCACCAACAGTCCTGCACCCACTCGGTAGAAGAGCAGCAGACCGCCCACCACAAACGGCACAGATGCGCCCAGTTCGGTGGCGTAGCGGAAAAATGCGTCGTGCAGCCGCACGCCCATATCGCCGTAGTTCGACAGATAGCCGAGTGTGAGCATTTGGTGCAGCGCGCCTTGGTCGGTGCAGAGAATGGCGACCAGCAGGGCAGCCACAAACACCGCCCAGCACGACAAAAAGATGATAAGAGCCAGATTTTTCTTCATTTTTTCAACTCAAATTTTTTGGAGCCAATCAGGTTGCCATCGGCAAAGAGGTCGGCGCAATAAGTGCCTTCGAGCAGCGTTTCGTTCACCGTCCAATACATGGTAACAGGCAGGTCTTCGCCGCCATATTCCACCGAGCGTTTGCTCGAATAGGCGATGTTGCGGTTTTCGTAGCGAAAAGTGTTTGCCGCCGATTTTTGCAGCACCGCCTCGTTGGGCGTGGTGATGCGCAGGTAGATGGTTTTCATGCCAGGCTCGGCGGTATTGTTTTTGGCGATGACAAAATCGAACTGCAAAAGTGCGATTTTCGACAGGCGTGTGGTCTTTTTTTCGCGCTGATTGAGCGTGGTTACTGTGATGTCGCGCGCATCGAGTTGTGCCGCAATCGACACTTTGGCGGTGAGTTGCTGCTTTTCTTTTTCGAGTTGCGCCGCCGTTTGCGACACTTCGCGGTATTTGGTCGAAACTACGCGATTTTCCTCTTTCAGGTTGCTGTTCACCGTGTTGAGCGAATCGACCTGCGCGATGTAATAAACCAGCACTTTGCGCACCGAGGCGAGTTCTTTTTTCAGTTCGGCGATGCGCCGTGCGTTGGTGGCTTTCACCGTGCGCAACTCTTCGAGCAGCAGTTGCACATGTTTCTGCTCTTGGTCGAGCAGTTGCAGCAGCGAGTCGTTGTCGGTGCGGTACGAGAAGCCCTCCATTTCGAGCGACAAATCTTGATATTCGGCTTCGAGTTGCTCTTTTTCGTAGGTCATCTGCTCCACCATTTCGGCCATTTCGGCTTCGGCGGTTTTCGATTTTTGCCAGAAGAAAAAGGCGGTTGCCCCCAAGCAGAGTATAAGCAAGATGGCGATGAAAATCCATGCTGCACCCGATGATTCGTTTTTCGACATACGGTTTTAGTTTGAAAGTAGGGACGCGGCATGCCACGTCCGTTGGTGTCATTGTTATTTTTTTTCGTTCATTTCTTTTGACGACCAAAAGAAACGAACCAATTTTGCGATTAAGCGAGAGCAGTGCCAAACTTGTTTGAGCAATGCCGAGCGTGAGCAAAATCAAGAATTAAAGAAAAGTCGCGGCAG